>CAMNAT010000103.1 GCA_946531785.1 uncultured Oscillospiraceae bacterium | reverse complement strand
CTCTTTGAGTGATTTTTTGTTGACAAATCAAAAAAGCTGTGATATAGTATGTATATCAGACATGAAAGTGAGGTGATTGTGATGAAAGAAAGGTTAAAAATATTGCGAAAAACTTTAGGTCTAAGTCAAAAGGCTTTTGGCGAGCCGTTGCACCTTTCCGGAAACGGTATATCTAATTATGAGCAGGGCGCACGCCCTCTTACTGATAGAACAATATCGGATATATGCCGTGTTTATAATGTTAGTGAAACATGGTTGAGATCGGGCACGGGCGAAATGCTGACCGAGGGCACAAGTGTTGATGCTGAATTATCCGCGCTTGTGGCGGAGCTTATAAACTCTGATGATGAATGGCTTAAAAATTGTATCGTAAGATTTTTAAAACTGTCACCGCAATCAAAGGAAGCGTTTAAAAGTTTCCTGTCTGAATTGTTTGAAAACGGAAAGGGCGCTTGATCGCGCCCATCCGTAAAATTATTTTGACAATATGTTTGTGATGAATGAATATATAACGATAAGTATTTTATTGTCATTGCAATTTATAACTGCTTTGATAATTGCTTTCTTAATATCGTTCATTGTTTTCGCTCCTCTCTATGTATTTTTTGAGTTAGTGATCCGTATTGTCTATTATACATTTTTTACATATTGAGGAAAGGGGTTTGTATATGGATTTTGGAATATGGGACGATAGCATACAAGAACACCCGGAACAGAAAAAGAGATTTGCAAGCGCTTTGACATCAAAAGTAATTCCAATAAGCGTTGACAAAACATCACAAACAGGCGTTTTTAACGGTAGTGGTAAAAAACCTTATAATACATCATTAAGCGATTGTACTTGTATGGATTTCACACGGCGGCATTTGCCATGTAAACACATATACCGCCTTGCTGTTGAATTAGGATTGATTGATACATCAGCTTTCGGGGTTGCTAAAGGCGCTTACGGAACGGATGATAGAACATTAAAGGATAGAATAAAAGCATACATAAACACACTCGGCGAGGGTGACGCGCATATATTAGCAGATTATTTTTATGAATTTCGCAATAGATACGACCACAAGCTGATGCGTAAGGATAAAGTGCCGGGGGTCGTTCTTTCCTGTGAAGTGTTCGAGGATAGTGGGAATTTAGCATTAAAACTGACAAAGCTAAAAAAGCCGGAACTGATAGAATTGTTTGTTGATACTGATTTAAAGGTTAAGCAGCTTTCAAAGCCGGAACTGATAGACCTTGCAATGACTACAAGCGGTATAGATTTTAGTACGGTTTCCGATCTTGTTGTTGATTTGCAGGCAAAAGAAATGTATAAACCCGTATTAAACGCGTTACATTTGTATGTGCATAAACTTTACCCGCGCGGTATTGATTATGATTTCTTATTTTAGGGGGTATTCATAATATGAAAATGGGATTTAGGACGCCCTCGCCCTCGCGCTCATTCAAGGCGCGTACTACGGGAAAGGTCAACCGCACAATAAAAAAAGCAGTTGACCCCACTTACGGCAAAAAAGGTATGGGCTATATTAAAGACCCGAAACGGGCAGTATATAACAACATATATCACAAAACTACAGTGGGCGTGGGTGATCTTATTGAAAACGGCAGCTCTGCCGCACCTGTACCAGAAAACAACAATGCAAACAGCGGTATATCAGAATTTCACGACAAAGCAGGTGTGCGGATTTGCCCCTCGTGCAAGGGTATATTTCCCGGGCGGCTTGTTTGCCCCGTCTGCGGGGTATATCTTTTAGACTATACCGCCGCTGCGGATAATCGCAAACAAGGGCGCAAGCGCCATTTAGCATATACGCTGATAGCTGTTTTGATATTTATTATGATTTGTATAATTAAAATCTGTAGCAGTGTATAAAATAAAAATCCCCCGCCGCGCCAACGGCAAGGGGATAATATAAAGTGTCTTATGATATAAGACTTTGAGCAACTATAATTATATCATAAGACACGCCTAAAATCAAGTAAAATGGGGTGTTTTTTTCATGCAAAAACAAAATAATTTCAAGTCAAATAACAGGTGCGTTGTATATGCGCGGTATTCCTGCCATAATCAGACCGAGCAAAGCATTGAGGGGCAGATGCACGACTGCGAAAAGTACGCTGAAAATCACGGTTTAACAATAGTTGATACTTATATAGATCGCGCTTTGACTGCCACATCTGACCGCCGCCCGGCGTTCCAAAAGATGATAAATGACAGCAATAAAAACTTATTTGATACCGTTCTTGTATGGAAGCTTGATCGCTTCGCCCGTAACCGCTATGACAGCGCGGTATATAAGCGGCAACTACGTTTAAACGGTGTAAATGTGGTGTCTGTAATGGAAAACATCACGGACACCCCCGAGGGTGTGCTCATGGAAAGTGTTTTAGAGGGCTTTGCCGAGTATTTTTCGCGTGATCTATCACAAAAGGTGCAGCGCGGCATGAAAGAAACGGCAGAAAAGCATAAAATAGTTGGCAAAATTCCCTTTGGTTACAAGAAGTCATGTACAGGCACTTATGAGCCGGACGACATGACCGCCCCGGCAGTGAAAACGATCTTTACCATGTACGCTCGAGGCGAGCGAAAAACCGATATAGCAGACTACTTAAACAGCCACGGCTACAGAACATCAACCGGGTGCAAATTTACAAAAGCCCGCATTACGCCTATTATTCAGAATAGCCGCTATACAGGAAAGTATAAATATAGCGGTATCGAATACAACGATGAAAACCAACGCATAATATCAGATGAATTATTTAACAAAGCCCAAGAGCAAGCCGCGCTGATGAAGCATAGGGGCGGTGCAAATCGCGCCACAGAAAAATATATATTATCCGGCAAATTGTACTGTGGTTACTGCGGGCAAAAAATGAACGGTGAAGCAGGGACGAGCAAGACAGGCGCAAAGCACTTTTATTATTTATGTTCCGGGAGAAAAAAACATCATATCTGTGATACTAAAAGCGTTAAAAAGGAATGCCTTGAAACATTTGTTATCAATTCTCTTTCAGCGCTCCTTAAAAGTGATGATATAATAAACAGAATAGCCGACGCGATAATAAAGATACAGAATGATACAAGCGCAACCTCGGCAGTTGTTGCAGCTCTTGAAAATAAACTGAAAGAAACAGATAGTAAGATCAATAATATCATAAGCGCTATTGAGCAAGGCATAATATCACCCACAACAAAGCAACGCCTGCAAGAGCTTGAAACACTTAAAGGCGAGCTTGCTTATGAAATAGATGTAAAGCGTTCCCAAGATCGCCGCTTTACAAAACCACAGCTATTGAACTTCTTTAAATCGGTAGATCTGAATGAAGCTGCTACACCGCAAGAAAAGCAGGCTATCACAAGACATTTTATCAAAAAAATATATCTGTGGGAAGATAGGATCGTGATATTTTATAATTTTTCAAACCGTTCCGGCAGCGACGACACGGAAGATGCGGAGTTTGAAAACCTCATAAAAACAGCATTATCCGAGTGTTCGGATAATGCCGTGTTTGGTACACCCGACGGGATTCGAACCCATGGCTATGGCGTCGGAGGCCATCATTTTATCCAGCTAAACTACGGGTGCATATATTATGCGGAGCCGTAAGGCTCCGCATCTTTGGTTAGGTTTTATCTCTTAAAGAAACTCGGAACATCTATGTCGCTCATGCCCGAGCGGAGCTTTCTCTTGAAGATCGAGTCGTCATCGTAATCCGAAACTGATGAGGAATAGCCCGATGAATAGCTCTGTGTGCGTCTCTCTGTCCTTGCAGGCTCTCTTGTGTATGAGGATGCCGCAGGCTTCTTCGGTGCTACGCCCGCATCTGCATTACGCTTGATCGAGCCGTCAAGACCGGTAGCGATGAGCGTTACCTTGATCTCGTCCTTCATGCTGTCGTCCATAGCGGAGCCGACGATTATATTTGCCTCGTCTGATACCATATCCTTGATTATCGACGATACCTCGCCCATATCAACGAGTGAGAACTCTGTGCCGCCGGTGATGTTGAGAAGCACATTCTCAGCACCCGCGATGCTTGTCTCAAGAAGCGGTGACTCTACTGCTGCTCTCACTGCATCCTGAGCCGCATTCTCGCCCTTACCGATACCGATGCCCATATGAGCAACGCCGCTGTCCTTCATGATGGTGCGTACATCGGCAAAGTCGCAGTTTACTATGCCCTTCTGTGTGATTATCTCGATTATGCCCTGAACGCCCTGACGGAGAATATCATCAGCAAGCTTGAAGGAATCGTTTATCGTTACCTTCTTGTCCGCTATCTTCAGAAGAAGATCGTTCGGGATAGTAACTATCGAATCAACACGCTCCGCAAGGTTCTTGATGCCCTCTTCGGCATTTCTCATTCTCTGCGGACCCTCGAATGCGAACGGCTTTGTAACTACCGCTACAGTAAGTATTCCGGCTGACTTTGCAGCCTCTGCGATTATCGGAGCAGCTCCTGTGCCCGTACCGCCGCCCATGCCGGCAGTTACGAATACCATGTCTGCATCCTTGACTAAATTCTTTATCTCGTCCTTGGTCTCCTCAGCCGCCTGTCTGCCGATATCCGGCTTTGCGCCTGCGCCAAGTCCGTTTGTGAGCTTTGCACCGATCTGAAGTACCGTAGGAGCCAATACATTTGCAAGCTGCTGTGCATCTGTGTTTATGCAGATGAATTCAGCCTTGTTAACGCCTGCCTCGATCATTCTGTCAACAGCGTTGTTACCGCCGCCGCCAACGCCGATGACCTTTATTCTTGCGCCCTCGATAACGGCGTTATCTTCCAATCCAATAGGCATTGCACTCATAATAATTATATCCTCCTTCGTTTACACTCTATATAAACATGAATAATTGTCCTTGTAAATAAATACGAACATACACATTTTATTTTACTATTTTTATATATAATATGCAATAGTAAAATTACACAAAAATACTGTTTTTTTTGTGTAATATTTACTTATGGAGTATAGACTGCCTGTCCCGTCACACTGAGATCGATGCTTCCCTGTGCGTTTGCGCTGAGTGCTGATGAATTCAGTGTTTCGGCAAACATCCTTATTTTGCGCTCCAGCTCTACCGTTGAGCCGCAGATGACCTCAAGACGGTTATCGTAATTCAGGCGGATATCCGCAAGATCATCTATATTTATGTATGTAGTCTTATACAACACGCCGGTCTTTTCCAAAGCTGAGAGCAGCTCGGAAAGGACTGTCTCCTTCTCCTCGGAATCGGTCTTTATGCGGGTGTTCAGCTTGTACTCCGGCACGCTGACGCCGCTTATGCTCGGAAGCGTCTCTGTATCGAAAAGTCCGCTGTCATCGACGACCTTGAGGTCGGAATTGATGACAATCCTCCTGTTGCCGGACATGATATACGCTACCGGAACAGCCTCCTCCACCGTTACGGTAAGCGACGGCGGAAAATATTTCTTGCTTACACCCACATCGCTTATCTGTGAGATCTCAAGCAGCCTGTCCTTCATTTCGCCGGTGTTTACCCTGAACAGGTTTGTCCCTACAAAATCTCCTATCTTTCCGCTTATCGTCTGCAGGGTAACGACCTTGTTGCCCTCGACATTTATCTCCTGTATATCGAACACGGGCGACATCAGGAGAAGTATTATCGCCACGACCGCAGCCGCCGCTATTATGAGTCCCTTACGAAAACGACTGTCCACAGAAAGGGCGCTCACGCGATATTTTCTTTTCTTTTTTCGCTTTACCCGCGGAGCGCCGCCCCGCTGAGCCCCGACGGTGCGCGGCGCGTCGGTACTCTTTGTACCGTAGGTGCGCCGTGTTCCGCTTCTTCTATCGTTTTCCATAAAACTTCACCTTTATACTCTGACTCTGTTTATCCTGATCCCGCATCGGGAAAGATTTCCTTCAATATCCTCATACCCGCGGTCGATGAACTCCACGCCCGTTATCTCACTCCTGCCCTCAGCAGCTGCCGCCGCAAGAACAAGCGCTGCGCCGCCGCGAAGCTCATATGCCTCGGTGTGCGCGCCGTAGAGCCTTTCAACTCCGCGCACCACCGCGCTCCTGCCCTCGACCTTGATATCCGCGCCCATCCGCGCGAGCTCATCTGCATATCTGAACCGGTTCTCAAATATGTTTTCGACAAAAACGCTCGTTCCGTCCGCGATAGCCGCAAGCGCCACAAATGGCGATTGCGCGTCCGTTGCGAATCCCGGATACGGCATAGTTCGTAAGATATGTACCGACCGTGGTCTTGAATCGCATTTTATGTAAACTCCATTGCTGTTCTTTTTTATCTTGCCGCCCATCTCCGCAAGCACTGAAAGCCCCGCCTGCATATGCTGAGGCTCTGCACCTGTGAGCATGACCTCGCCGCCTGTCATCATTGCGGCAATGAGATATGTCTGGGCAACGATACGATCCGCCATTACGGTATATTCCGCGCCGTGCAGCCTATCTGTGCCGTTTATCGTTATGACACTAGTTCCCGCGCCCCTGATATCGGCGCCCATGGCATTTAAGAAATTGCTGAGATCTGCTATCTCCGGCTCGCGTGCCGCGTTGGTGATAACGGTCCTCCCGTCCGCCTTTACCGCGGCAAGCATTATGTTTTCCGTCGCGCCGACGCTCGGGAAATCCAGATGTATATCAGCGCCCTTTATCCTCGGGCATTCACAGTTTAAATACCCATGCTCCTCTTTTACCAAAACACCCATCTGCCGCAGCGCCTTTATATGCAGGTCGATAGGTCTGAGACCTATCGGGCAGCCGCCCGGAAGTCCGACCTCCGCCTTGCCGCATACAGACAGGATCGCACCGAGAAATATGATCGACGAACGCATCTCGCGCATGAGCCGCTCATCGATTCGGCAATCGTTCATATCCGACGCGTCAACATATATATCTCCCCCGTCGCGCTTCCATTCACAGCCCAGCTGCGACAGGACAACGCCCGTTTTCTCTACATCTCTCAGCCACGGGCAGTTATGTATAACACATCCGCCATCGCCCATGATGGCAGCTGCAAGTATCGGCAGCACAGCATTTTTTGCGCCCTGGATCTTGATCTCGCCGCGCATGGGGCTGCCGCCGTCTACGATCAGCTTATTCATAAAAAACAACACCCCTCAAACCCGCTGCGGCGGCGCCGCAGCTTTCAATCTGAGGTATATTATTCATGAACGCCGGAATATGTGCTGAAGTAATCCTTTATGTACTGAGACGCTT
>CAMNAT010000102.1 GCA_946531785.1 uncultured Oscillospiraceae bacterium | reverse complement strand
TCATCAAAGGTTATCTCGGCTGAAAAAGCTGTCTCTGTATACTGCTTCTTTTTCTCGTCAAGCTGCAGGCGCTCCGATCTGAGCTTTGCAAGAGCCTCATAATCGATATTATCTGATTTCTGTATCTGCTCTTCCTCCGCCGCGATCTCTGCCTCACGCTCGTTGAGCTTTGTGAGCTCATACAACGCCTTGTTCCGGAGATTTACACGGGATCCCGCCTCATCGATAACATCGATCGCCTTATCAGGCAAAAACCTGTCAGTTATATATCTCTCACTCATCCTTACAGCGTCTTCAATGACCTTGTCACTGATCTTTACCGAGTGGAATGATTCATAATAGTCCTTTATCCCCTTCAATATCTCGATACTGTCCTCTATTGAAGGCTCATCGACCAATACAGGCTGAAATCTCCTTTCGAGTGCTGTGTCCTTTTCAATATGCTTACGATATTCCGTGAGTGTTGTCGCTCCAATTATCTGTATCTCACCTCTGGCAAGGGCAGGCTTTAAGATATTTGCGGCGCTCATTGCGCCCTCCGCATCACCGGCTGCTACTATATTATGGATCTCATCTATCACAAGGATAACATTGCCGCGATCCGCAGCATCCTTTAATAACGATTTCAGACGCGCCTCAAACTGTCCGCGGAACTGTGTGCCCGCGACCATTGCCGCGAAATCTATAAGATACAAGCGTGATTCAAACAGCTTAGGCGGAACGTTCTTTTCAAATATCCGCATTGCCAGACCTTCAGCAACAGCTGTTTTACCAACGCCCGGCTCACCCAGCAGGATCGGATTGTTTTTCTGCCGCCTGTTAAGTATCTGTATAACTCTGTCGACCTCTGCATTTCTGCCGACTACTCTGTCGACCTTTCCCAACGCCGCTCTGGCTGTCAGATCTGTGCCATAGGTATCAAGCGTGCTTTTTTTACCGTTTGCGCGTTTCTCATTGCGGCTATTTTTCTTATCCTTTTTTTCAGCACCTGCATTCCCGGATGCCCCGCCGCCCATAAAGCTGCTCATTATCTCCGACAGCGGCGCAGTCATCGCTCCGCCCTCCATGTCCTCATCAAAATTTTCACCGGACATGGCGGAAAGCATATTTGCTTCGGCTTGCTGCAAGCCTTCAGGACCTCCCATGCTTTCTATGAACTCGTTCATCTGTTCATTTATATTCTCTATCTCGTCATCGCCAATGCCAAATCGCTCGAGCATTTTATCTACAGGGCCTAATTTCAACTCTTTTGCACATGACAGACAGTATCCTTCAGTCGTAGTTTTTGAACCCTCCATCTTAGTTATAAACATCACTGCCGGACGCTGTCCGCATCTTTTACACATCTCCATTTATTTATTCTTTTCTCCCTTCGTTTTTGCGCGTCTTTTACTCTTCGGAGTAAGGTCTATACCCGGATATATCTCTCCGCACTTCATATCAAAGCACTCTTCTATTTCCGAAAAATTCTCCAGGCTGTAATCATCAGCCATCCTCAAAAGCGCCATAGCGCACGCGTAAGCATCATCATATGCCCTGTGATGATGAAATCTTATGCCGAGTGCATCACACAGCTTGTTGAGCTTATGACTTTCAAGCTCCGGATACGCCTTTTGCGACAGCTTCACTGTGCACAGATATCGGAATTCCGGCGGCTCGATCCCATACATTCTCAGAGTGCTGCACAATACACGAATGTCAAAGCTCGCATTATGAGCTATCACCACTCGATTTTCTATGTCCGGTCTCAGCACGTCCCAATACTGATCAAAGGTCGGCTTGTCCTCAACCATCTCAGGCTTTATGCCGTGTATGCGTATGTTATTCTTATTGAATTCAAAAGGCTCCGGACGGATCAGTATCTCCTTGCGTTCAACGATCTCATTATCTCTTACTACACACCATCCCAGACTGCATGCGCTTGTAAAAGAGGAAGTCGCCGTCTCAAAGTCTATTGCTGTAAAATCCACTTATGTCACTTCCTCTTACTTTCGTCTGAAGTATTCGACCTCGCTTGAGGTCAGATATCTCCATCTGCCCTCCGGCAGATTACCCAACTCTATTATTCCTATCCTTGATCGGCGCAGCTTTTTAACCTTATGCCCTACTGCCTCAAACATTTTTCTAACCTGGCGGTTCCTGCCTTCATGTATAGTGATCTCCACAAGAGTCATTCCCATATCTATTTCCATGATATCACACTCTGCCGGACTTGTCTTTTTTCCGTCTATAACAACACCGCGTCTGAGTCTGTTAAGCTCGGGAATAGTTAAGACTCCGCTTATCACAGCAAAATACTTCTTGCTGCTTTCAAATCTCGGATGCGAGACCATATTGGCCCAGTCGCCGTCATTTGTCATAAGAATAAGTCCTTCAGTCTCATAATCCAGTCTGCCGACAGGGAATATCCTTGTATGTATCTCACGGCTCACAAGATCCATTACAGTCGGTCTGTCAAACTGATCCTTGACCGTTGTAACATACCCCTCCGGCTTATTGAGAGCTATATATATCTTTTTATCTGCGACCTTTATAACGGCACCGTCAAGAGTCACTTCATCATTGCCTATTTCGACCTTTACGCCCTGCTCCGTGATCCTTTTCCCGTTCACGGCAACACGCCCGTCCGAGATCATCTGCTCCGCCGCCCTGCGCGACGCAGCTCCGCTCATAGCTATATATTTTTGTAATCTTACTATCTCGCCCATGTATATCACCCCAGTATGTTTCTTAATACGATTATCATTGAATACCAGAAATTCATTCTTACCGATGCCTTGCCTGAAGGAACAAATTCCTCCTCAGCAATAATATTTACCTTGCCCAGACATGAGTCGCCATCATATACATCTGCCGTTCCTATCCTTTCATGCTTGTTAAGCGGCATATTTATAAGATGAGGCAGCTTTACCCTAAGATCAAAAGCCCTGCCTCTATCTCCGTTTACCGGAACTTTGAAATCACTTTCAGCAATAAGTCTGCAATTTATGCCGTTGCATTCGGCAACATCTATACAATCCCCCGCATTTACTACATTTACAAAACGCGTATTGGCATGTGCAAATTCATGCAGCTCTCTATGCTCGTTCCAATCATCCTGACAGTTAAGCGTCACCGCAATATATGCCGCTCCGCCGCGCTCGGTCGCGCTGACAAGACAGCGTCCGTCAGCTGTTGTGTATCCGGTCTTTACTCCTATACAGCCTTCCAGATTACCCAGAAGCTTATTATGATTGTAATACTCAAAGCTCTGCATCTCGCCGTTAGCTCGTATAAACGAAGTGGTGTGCACCCTTGTCGATACAATTTCCCTGAACAGCCGATCCTGAAGCGCGTACCTTGTAAGCTTTGCAAGATCACGCGCTGTTGTGTAGTGCCCCTCCTCATCAAGCCCGTTAGCATTCTTAAAGCTTGAATTTGAAAGACCGATCCTCTCAGCAAGCTCATTCATTTTCTCTGCAAATGCCGCCTCACTGCCGCTTATATGACACGCAATAGCAACAGCAGCGTCATTGCCCGAGTTCAGCATAAGCCCGTAAAAAAGCTCACGCATAGTGATCCTTGCACCCTCATCCACATATGCGGATGATCCCTCTTCCAGAGTCGCCTCATGCGGTACTGTAACGATCTCCTCCGGATCACTGCTTTCTATGGCTGTTATCAATGTCATTATCTTAGTAGTGCTTGCCATAGGCATAGGCGAATCAGCATTTTTCTCAAATATGACATCCCCCGTCACCGCGTTCATAAGACACGCGCTCGCTGCTGTATCAGCCATCGCCATCGCATTTTGGCGTATTGTTATCATGAGTAGAACAACGACTGTAAATAATAAGAGCCTCTTCATATTCGATAATCACCTATGCTATATTATACATTAAAAATATACTTTATGCAAGTGCTAAAATCATTTATAATCAATTAGACTGAATTTTTTATAGAAAAACACTTGATTTTTAGTAAAAAAAATGGTATTATAATTATATATGTGCAGCAGGACTTATTTTGTTGTACGCAAAATTTAACAGGCACAAACGGCCGCAGGGTCTTTTGCGGCTGTAATAATTTATCAGGAGGAATTGCAAATGGCAAGAAAAATGAAAACCATGGATGGTAACAATGCTGCCGCTTATGCTTCATATGCATTTACGGACGTTGCTGCTATCTACCCAATCACTCCTTCCTCAACAATGGCTGAGGTTACGGATGAGTGGGCTGCCGGAGGTATGAAGAATATCTTCGGAAACACCGTAAAGGTCGTTGAGATGCAGTCAGAGGCAGGCGCAGCAGGTGCTGTTCACGGCTCACTGACAGCAGGCGCTCTCACAACGACTTACACAGCATCACAGGGTCTTCTTCTTATGATCCCGAACATGTACAAGATAGCGGGCGAGCAGCTCCCGAGCGTATTTAACGTATCGGCTCGTTGTATCGCATCACACGCTCTTTCGATCTTCGGTGACCACAGCGATGTTATGGCATGCCGTCAGACAGGTTTCGCTATGCTCGCTTCAACAAATCCGCAGGAGGCAATGGATCTCGGTGCGGTTGCTCACCTTTCGACAATAAAGAGCAGGATCCCGTTCTTACACTTCTTTGACGGTTTCAGAACCTCACACGAGTACCAGAAGGTTGCTTGCTGGGATAATGAGACTCTTGCAAAGATGGTTGACTGGGACGCTCTCAACGAGTGGCGTCATTCATCGCTCAATCCTGAGCATCCGGCACAGCGCGGTACTGCTCAGAACGGCGACGTATTCTTCCAGGCTCGCGAGGCTTCAAACAGCGCATATCTTGCTGTACCTGAGATCACTCAGATGTACATGGATATGGTAAACAAGGAGATCGGCACAAACTACAAGCTCTTTAACTATTACGGCGCAGAGGACGCTGAGCAGATCATCATCGCTATGGGCAGTGTTTGTGATACGATCAAGGAAACTGTTGACTACTGCAACGCTAACGGCGGCAAGGTCGGCTTCATAGCTGTAAGACTTTACAGACCGTTCTCAACAAAGCACCTCATCGAGGCTATTCCGGCATCAGTTAAGAAGATCACAGTTCTTGACAGAACAAAGGAGCCGGGCGCTCTTGGCGAGCCGCTCTATCTTGATGTTGTTGCTGCACTTAACGAGGCAGGCAAGAAGGATATCGATGTTTATGCAGGTCGTTACGGTCTTGCATCAAAGGACACAACTCCGGCTTGCATCCTTGCAGTATTCAAGAACACAGAAAAGAAGCACTTCACAGTTGGTATCAACGACGATGTTACAAACCTTTCACTTCCGCTCGAGCCCGCTCCGGACACAACTCCGGCAGGTATCAAGAGCTGCAAGTTCTGGGGTCTCGGCGCAGACGGTACTGTTGGTGCTAACAAGAACTCAGTTAAGATCATCGGTGACCACACAGACATGAATGTTCAGGCATACTTCGACTATGACTCAAAGAAGTCAGGCGGTCTCACCTGTTCACATCTCCGTTTCGGACATGCACCGATCACATCAACATACCTTATAAACAAGGCTGACTTCGTTGCTTGTCATAAGGCTTCATATATCCGTCAGTATGACATGGTATCGGATATCAAGCCGGGCGGCGTATTCCTTCTCAACTGCTCATGGACAGGCAAGGAGCTCGATGAGCACCTTCCGGGTCAGGTAAAGAGATACATCGCTGAGAACAACATTCAGTTCTACACGATCGATGGTGTTAAGATCGGTCTTGAGATCGGTCTCGGCAACAGGATCAACACAGTTCTTCAGTCGGCATTCTTCAAGCTTGCTAATATCATCCCGTCAGATGATGCTATCAAGTACATGAAGGAAGCTGCAGAGCATTCATATGCTAAGAAGGGCGAAGCTATCGTTAAGATGAACTGGGATGCTATCGACGCCGGCGCACAGCAGGTAGTTAAGGTAGATGTTCCGGATTATTGGAAGGATTGCGAGGATGAGAACATCGCTGTTCATCACGACGGCGAGGGCGAGCTCATCGATTATGTAAACAACATTCTTGTTCCGATCAACGCTTTTGAAGGCTCGAAGCTCCCCGTTTCAGCATTCACAAAGTATCAGACCGGTGAGGTTCCGCTGGGCTCAGCAGCATTCGAGAAGCGTGGTATCGCTGTTAAGGTTCCGACATGGAATCAGGATACATGTATCCAGTGCGGTCAGTGTTCATTCGTTTGTCCGCATGCTTGTATCCGTCCGGTAGTTCTCACTAAGGAAGAGCTCGAGAACGCTCCGGCAGGCATTAAGTACACAGATGCTAAGATGCTCGACGGCTTATATTACACAATGGCTATATCAGTTCTTGACTGTACAGGCTGCGGCGCTTGCGCAAGCGTATGCCCGGGCAACATGAAGAACGATACGCTCGTTATGAACATGCTCGATACACAGCTCAACCAGCAGCCGAACTTCGATTACGCGGCAGCACTCGGCGAGAAGCAGGCTGTTCTTGACAAGTTCCCGCCGACCAAGGTAAAGGGTTCACAGTTCAAGATGCCGTATCTTGAGTTCTCAGGCGCATGCGCAGGCTGCGGTGAGACACCTTATGCTAAGCTCGTTACACAGCTCTTTGGTGACAGAATGTTCCTTGCAAACGCTACAGGCTGTTCATCGATCTGGGGTGCATCATGCCCGTCAGCTCCGTATACGACAAATGCAGAGGGCGAAGGTCCTGCATGGGCTAACTCACTGTTCGAGGACAACGCTGAGTTCGGTCTCGGTATGTTCATCGCTCAGGATACATTAAGAGAACAGAACATTGCAAAGGCTGCTAAGGTAGCTGAGGCGAATCCTGAGGTCAAGCCGGCATTTGACAAGTTCATCGAAACAAAGAACAACGGCGATGCAAACAAGGTCGCTACAGCTGAGCTTATAAAGGCAATCGCTAACATCAACTCACAGGAAGCTAAGGATGTGCTTGCCGACAAGGAATACCTGTCAAAGAAGTCCTGCTGGATCTTCGGCGGCGACGGTTGGGCATATGACATCGGCTTCGGCGGTGTTGACCACGCTCTTGCATCAAATCAGGATATCAACATCCTCGTATTCGATACAGAGGTATATTCAAACACAGGCGGTCAGTCATCAAAGTCCACACCTACAGGTGCTATCGCTAAGTTCGCGGCTGCAGGTAAAGAAGTTAAGAAGAAGGACCTCGCAGGTATCGCTATGAGCTATGGTTACATCTATGTTGCACAGGTTGCAATGGGCTACAA
>CAMNAT010000101.1 GCA_946531785.1 uncultured Oscillospiraceae bacterium | reverse complement strand
TGACGGCTCTGTGCATGTTGTTCCGCGTTCAAAAGCTAATATATACGGCGATCTGCCGAACTATGTCAATGAAGCTCTGAAAGCGGGAGACAGGATATCCGGCTCGTTCTGGGTAAAGCTGCAAAGCGGCACTAAGCTCCCGAAGCTTGAGTTCTATGTTGAAGGCGAGACCGTTGTCGCTAATGTCGGTGCCAAGCTTGAAGACGGGGAAAACGGATGGACTAAATACGCTATCAGATCAACAGGCGCGGCTATCGAGAGTGACGCTCAGACATTGAGATTCAGAACAGATTGGAACGATATGGTTTCATTCTATCTCGATGATGTAACTCTTAATGTTATAAAAGACGCTGATGAGACGCCGACGCCGACGCCTGCACCGACGCCGACACCGACGCCGATACCGACGCCGGATCCGACGATAGAAATATCCGAGCCGCATTTTTATAAAGACGGATCGGAGATAACGCAGCTTGAAGGCGGCACACTGCAATGCCGTATGGAAATAAACAACGGCACATCAGCGCCGGGTGTGATCCCTTCGGTCATGCTGGTCGGCGTATACGATGAAAATGACAGGTTTGTATGCGCTTCGATCGCGGAGACCGGAAAAATACTTGCTGCCGGAGCGTCGGCGGCGCTGGAATCGGAAATAACGATACCTGCCGGAAATACAGGGGATCATTATGTGAAGGTGTTCCTGTGGGATGATCTTGACAGCATGATGCCCGAGTGTGCGGCATGGATATTTAACAGTATGGGAATAAGCATAGATCAATAATTAAATTTGCGTGGAGGTAAAGGCATATGGCAAAGAAAGCGCATATTGTCCCGCATTCTCATTGGGACAGAGAATGGAGATACCCTATATGGCAGAACAGGAGCCTGCTCATTGATTTCATAGATGAGCTGCTCGATACACTGGAGAAGGATCCGGATTATAAGCAGTTCAATATGGACGGACAGAGCGTTGTGTTTGAGGATTATTTAGAGGTGCGCCCCGAAAAAAGGGAGCAGCTTGAAAAGTTCATAAGAGAAGGCAGGATCACGGCGGGACCGTGGTACACGCTGCCGGATCTTTATCCGCTTGACGGCGAGTGCCTTGTCCGCAATCTTTTGAAGGGCTACAGGGTATCGGAAGGGCTCGGCAAGACTATGAAGCTCGCATATACCTCCTTCGGATGGGGGCAGACGGCGCAGTTCCCGCAGATATATAAGGGCTTCGGGATGGACTTTTGTATAACAGCCAAAAAGGTATCTGAAGAAAGAGCGCCGAAGAGCGAGTTCTGGTGGGAGGCTCCGGACGGGAGCCGGATACTTACAACAAGGCTCGGCAAGGGCGGCCGCTCATATTTGTTCGAGTATGGGATAAACGGAATAAGACGCGGCAGACCAAATGATGAAAATATGCACTATAAATGGAACGAGGGCGGACTGATATATCATAAGGCGAATGCGGGGACAGAAAATGCCGATCACTTTGTGTTTGCCGACAATCTTAACTTCCATCCAGAAAAGATCGCGGAGAATTTTGAAAACACATGGGCATCCACCGATGAGAGCGTATCGGATAACGAGCGGCTGTTCATGCTCGGCATCGATTTCGCCGGAGCGGAGCCGGATATAAAAGAAATACTGAAGATAGCAAACAGCGAGATCGGCGACAAGGAATTTGTGATGTCGACCCTGCAGGATTATATAGATGCGCTGAAAGCCGATATAGATATAAATGCATTGAATACCGTATACGGCGAGCTGCGCGACGGCCCCGCGCCCGCATGCTCGGGAAATGCGCTCGCTACGCGTATTTATCTGAAAAAGAAAAATAAAAAGATTCAGAATGAGCTGATATACAGAGCCGAGCCGCTAATGAGCGCAATGAGACTTTTCGGCGAGGAATATGATTTTGGACTTTCCTCTCTCGCGTGGGATTTTCTCTTAAAGTCGCATCCGCATGATTCTATCAACGGTGTAACTCAGGACAAGACCGCCGAGGATGTTGAGTATCGTTTGGCACAGGCTGAGGAAATTACGGATGTCCTTTATCAGCGCGGAATGCGTAATTATATAAAGAATCTTGATCTTTCCGCTTATGATAAGAACGATCTGTTGCTCGTTGTATATAACCCGCTTGCGTTCGATCGCAGCGAGGTCATAAAGGTAGCGGTGGATGTGCCGCGCGAGCTTGACGCGTGGGATCTTATCGCCGCAGATGATGAAGGCAATGAGGTCGGGCTGCAGCCTGTAGATATAAAGGAGCTGTGGGTGGGTGTTCACGATCCCGCGACCTTTGCAAGCTCCATGCCGGTGGACAGACAGATATTCTATATAGATACAGGAGTTATACCTGCGGGCGGCTGCAGGGTCTATAAGATAGAGCCTAAGCGTACATTTGAGCGCAGCTTCGTATGCGGCCTTATGTATTCGGAAACCTCAAAGGGGCTGGAGATCGCCAAGACCGATACTTCAATGGAAAATGAATATCTGCGGTTTGAGGTGAACTCTGACGGAACGATAAAGCTCACTGATAAGAAGAATAACAGAGCATACGACAGTATGCACCTGTTTGAGGATACCGGCGAGGTCGGCGATTACTGGATAAACACAGCGCCGAAGAATAACCGGATATACACATCAAAAGGACTCAATGCTGATATATGGCTCGAAAATAACGGAGAGCTTTCGGCGACCATAGGTGTGCGTCAGGTCATGCGTCTGCCAAAGGAGGGCGTAAGACCGCATTGCTTCCGCGGCGCGGATTCAAAGCGGAGTGATGACTATGCCGATATGGAGATAGTTTCATACTTCACTCTTAAAAAGGGTGAAAGAAAGCTGGAGGTAAGGGTAGAGGTCGATAACACGATACGCGACCACCGGCTCAGAGTTTTATATCCGACCGGAATAAAGGCGGAGAATTCATATGCTGCGGGACATTTCAATGTGGATAAGCGTCCTGTGATGCCGGCGGATGACAATTCCGTTGAGTATTTTGTAAATATGCAGACGCTTCCGCATCAGACCTTTGTTGATGTAACTGATGAAAAATACGGTGTTGCGTTTATAAACAACTGTCTCACTGAATTTGAGCTCAGCAAGGGCGGACAGCTTGCGTTGACGCTTTTAAAGGGCGTTAAGAATACTATCTGCACAAGCAAGCGTCTTGATAATGCCTACCCCGAGCAGGAGGGCGGTCAGTGCCTTGGCAGACATACTTTTGAGTATGCGATATATCCTCACGGCGGAGACTGGCATGAGGGCGATGTTTATAACGAGGCGCAGCGGTTCAATATCATCCCTGCCGCTATGCAGACAGCGGGACATAAAAACGGAAAGATAAAGCCGAACAGCAGCATGTACAGGATCGAAAATAAAGATCTCATTTTATCGGCATTCAAAAAGGCGGAGGACAGAGATACACTCATTATGCGTATGTATAACCCAACAGATGAAGCGATAACAAGCAGGATCAGCTTCGCAGTCGAGCCAAAGGCTGCATACTATACGAATCTTAATGAGGAAAGAAAAGAAGGCTTTGATATAACAGAGCCGATCACAGTGGAAGGGCATAAGATAGTGACTGTTGAGATCGAGGGTTGATCCGGATCGTAAAAAAGGAGAACGGAAATGAAAAAGAAAATAAAAAAAATATTGTCAGTGATAGCATCATTTGCAATGACTGCAGGTCTGTATGTTCCGGCAGCGCAGGCGGCAACAGATATCACGATCACTTGGAATGCTTTTAAGTTTAACACCTCTACCGGGGTGCCCGGTGTTATAAACAAGGGCAGCAATACAGACTCAATCATAGAGATCACAGAAGCGGATAAGATAGAGGGCGATGGATCTCTCCATATCAAGCCTTCACCTAAATGCAATATTTACGGTGATGCGCCCGGCGAGGTAAATAACACCCTGAAAGCCGGTGATCGGGTGTCGGGTACATGCTGGCTGAAAATAGTTTCCGGCACACCGGTGCTTAAGTTCTATAATGGATCAACCACCTTTGCTCAGCTCGGTACCGAGACAGGTAAGACAAACGGAAGTTGGACCGAATACAGCATTGTATCGGTTGATCCGATCACCACAGATGGCGTTGTGTTCAAATTCGATACCGAATGGAATGCAATGAGCGAATTCTATCTTGATGATGTAACGCTAAAAATAACAAGAAACAGCACGCCGACTCCTGCAGTGACCGATGCACCGGCCGTGACCGACGCGCCGGATGTTCCTGCCGGAACAGTAAGCACAGCTGTGATACCTGTATATGAGGAATATGTCGGCTCATGGCTCAACGGCGATTTTGAAGAGGGCGATGATGCTCATGCCGGCTCATACTGGGGCTATAGTGAGGGCTTTCTTTCATTCATAACAAACCCTGCTGCTGAAACATGCAGGACAGCTGTAAGCGGAAAGAGGGTAGTAAAGCTCAATTACAGCAGCGGCAACGCAAACTCTTGGAACCTGTTTAAATTCGCTCAGAACGAATCAGATCAGCTGCCCAGCTTAGGCGACAGAGTCGGCGGAAGCTTCTGGCTGTTTGTTCCGCAGAATGCGGATCTTACAAAGAATATACCGTATGTTGCATTCGGGTATCAGTATAACGGGGATAAGCTGATCGCATCAAGTGAGAGCTTTGATAAGTCAAAGCTCGTAAAGGGACAGTGGAACGAGATCCCGATCCTGCCGATAAATAACGGCACAATACAAAACACTGACCGGAATGCGGGTGTTTTTATCAAGGCATCAAACATAGATACAAATGTTAATTACTATATCGATAAGATAAGCGTAGGAAAGCTTTCCGACGGTATTTTCATCTCAGGCTCGTCATCTCTCACTGAGGAGATAGATGCTTCGACAACATCAGTCGATGCGAACATTGTTGTTGAAAACACGCAGTCTGATCAGAGCATAAACGCGCAAGTATATGTTGCGGCATTCAAGGACGAAAGATTCGTAAGCGCAAAAAAGAGCGACATCACCATTGCCGCAAGAGGCAGCAGCGGATATTCGCTCTCAACTGCACAGGTCAGTGATCTCAGGATCAACGGCGCAGATAAGGATGATCTCAAGATCAAGGTATTCCTTTTTGATGATATGACTCCGCTTGCGTCAGCAGCTACGATTTTCCATTCAACTAAGCTGACAGATCCGGATAATTCAAATATCAGGTATATCGGCCGTTGGACGGATATAAGCGACAGATATTCCGGCACATATGTAAGGCCGTACTTTAAGACCGACTTCACAGGCACATCGTTTGCGGTCGATCTTGAAAAGGAGACAAGCCTCCATGTAGTGCTTGACGGCAGAACAACGATATTCCGCAAGGTAAACGGTCATGTTGTCCTTGCAGACAAGCTTGAGGACAATGAGCATTCCATCAGAGTTGCAACGCTGGACGACCAGGAAACCTTTGAACTCAGCGGGATACATATCGATAAGGACGCTGAACTGATCGCACCTGCGACCAAAGCTAAGCATATCGAATTTATCGGCGATTCCATAACAGCATGGAACAACGGCTATTCATGGCAGGTAGGCGAAGCACTCGGCACGGAGCATACAAGAGTTGCGTGCTCGGGAATAGCGTTGATGGACGGCATCAGATTCAACAGAGTGGGTATGGAATCCTCATACTTCAAGCGCGCTGTTGACTGGGCGCAGGGCTTTAGCTCGGATCCGGGTGACTGGGATTTCACAAAGGCTCAGTACACGCCTGACATATTAGTTATAAACTTAGGTACAAACGACAGCTCGTTTATATATAATGATCAGACAAAGCTTGATCAGTTTGCAAACACATATTCACAGTTTATAGACAGATTGAGAGCGCAGTATCCGAACGCGGAAATATTCGTTTTGCGCGCGGTAAGTATGCCGAATGCCATAGTGAATGAAACAACATACAATATGCTCCTTCCGAAGATGGCGCAGGATCCGAAGCTGCATTATATAGACACCTCGGCTTGGACAGTAGAGCTCAATAATGATAACATTCATCCGAATGACGCAGGGCATGCAACTATCACAAGTAAGCTATGTGAGATATTAGCGCCGTATGTTGACGGTACAACACCGCCGGTCGTTACACCGGCACCGACAGCGGCACCAACGGCAGCACCGACAGCTGCGCCGACAGCGGCTCCGGAGAGCTTTACAGAATATACATGCTGGGATAATCTGAAGTTTGAAAACAACGGTCAGATGCCGGAGAATGTGGATAAATATGATCCGGATAGCTCGATCTCGTTCACAAATTCATCCGTACAGGCGCATAGCGGCAACGGCGCGCTGAGCCTTAACGGCAGCGGATATACCTCTCTTTGGGGAACGCGGGTAGGCGGCGCGGTCAATCCCGCAGCAGGAGATACGGTATCAGGTTATTTCTGGATAAAGCTTAACGCGGCTGCGTCGGCTTTGCCGAATGTGAAGATGGTCAAATATGACGATCACTCTGTCATATATGCGCAGACCAAGACTATGTCACAGGTGGAGATAGCAGCTCTCCCGGTGGGTGAGTGGGTAAAGATAGATATTGAATCTACAGGACTTAACTATGCCGAAGCGGAAACGACAGGGTTTGTTATTGAGACTCCGGCAGGCGTAAATTGCCTTATAGACGATATAACCTTCGGCAGAATAGGACAGGGATCATCAGGAGGCGGAGAGCAGGTTGTGGACGGACTAAAGAAAATAACTCCCGATAATATAAATATCAGATATATAGGAAGATGGTACGGCGATTCGTTAAGCTTTGCAAGCGGCTATGTAAGACCTTATATCAAGCTGAAATTTACCGGCACAACGCTTAAAATGGATCTGAATGAGCCTACAAATCTCCAGGTCGTGATTGATGGACAGCGTCGTGATTTCGGCAGCGAATACAGCACTGTAAACGGTCAGCAAACGCTTGCGTCAAATCTGTCCGCAGGGACACATGAGGCAAGGATCAGCACTATAGATCTTTATAAGCGTATCAAATACAGCGGCTTCTGGGTGGATGAGGATGCAGTCCTCAGTCAGCCGGCGACCTATAAGACTCATATTGAGTTTATAGGTGACTCCATAACATCGGCAAATGACGGATATGCATGGACGGCAGGTGAGACGCTGCATACAGAGCACAGCCGCATCTCGTGGCCGGGAATAGCTCTTACGGATAATCGTGGCTATACTAACTTTTATCCATACTACGGTATAGGAACAGCTTATTCGTTCGCTTATCTTCCCGGCTCACAGAATACAGAGCCGGGCACCGGAACATTATGGGATTTCAATAAATCGCA
>CAMNAT010000100.1 GCA_946531785.1 uncultured Oscillospiraceae bacterium | reverse complement strand
TATTTACCTATTGCTCGCGGCATTCATGCCGGCGAGGTAGCCCGTTGACCACGCCGCCTGCAGATTGAAGCCGCCGGTGTAGCCGTCTATATCTATTATCTCTCCGGCAAAATACAGCCCATCTACGAGCTTTGACTCCATCGTTGACGGGTTTATCTCGCTCACCTTTACACCGCCGGAGGTTATTATAGCCTCGTCTATCGGTCTGAAGCCGGTTATATTTATCGCAAGCCCCTTTATGACCGATCCGAGCATGAGCCTTTCGGTGCGCGTTATCTCGTTCACGCTCTTGTGCGGCTCTATTCTGGAAAGCTCTATCACCACCGGGATGAGCGCCTTCGGAAGGAGCGCGTCGAGCGCGTTTATAATATGCTTGTTCTGCCGCTCTGAGAAGTCGCGCAATATCCGCGCGTCAAGCTGCTCTGCGGTCAGTGCCGGCTTCAGATCTATCCTCAGCACACAGCCCGCGGCGTTCTTCCGCATATGTGAGGATGCTGAGAGCACAAGCGGCCCCGACACACCAAAATGAGTGAACAGCAGCTCGCCCTGCGACTGATATATCCGCTTTCCGCGCCGGTCATATACCGTAAGCCCCGCGTTTTTAAGCGACAGCCCCATTATATCGCGGCACCATTTTTCCTTGGCGCACAGCGGCACAAGCGACGGCGTTATATCCGTTACGGTATGCCCCGCGCTCCTCGCAAGAGCATATCCCGACCCGTCCGAGCCGGTGTTCTTATACGACGCGCCGCCTGTGGCAAGTATCACCCTGTCACCCGGTATATCGCCCTTATCGGTCCTTACTCCGGCTATGGCGCCGTCCTTGATCATCAGCCCCTTTGCAGCGGAGTGTAGGCTCCTGACATTCGGCTTTAACGCATAACGCTTCATAGCGCTCACAACATCGCGCGCGTCGTCGCTTACCGGAAATATCCGTCCGCCGCGCTCGACCTTTGTTTTTACGCCCAGACCTTCAAGCAGCGCAACGATATCATCGTTTGTGAAGGTATAAAGGGCTGAATATAAAAACCTGCCGTTGGTCGGGTATTTCTCTATCATATCCGCGACATCACAGCTGTTTGTTATGTTGCATCTGCCCTTGCCGGTTATGCGCAGCTTGCGCCCGAATGCCTCGTTTTTCTCTATCAGAACGACCTCATCCGCATACTGCGCCGCCGTTCCGGCTGCCATCATGCCCGCGGCTCCGCCGCCGACTACTATTACTCTCATCATATCCCCCAATGTGATGTGTCACGGACAAAGCCTCCGACCGACGGATCTACTCCGCTTTTCAGCTTTGCGCTCGTTACCAGACTCTTTTTCAGAAAGCATACCGGAGCGAATGGCATGTCCGTATGCAGCTTTTCACAAAGAACGCGTTCGGCATTCTTAATATCTGCTTCCTTCGTCAATATGCTGAGCTGCGCCAGAAGCGCGTCAACATCCGGCGATGAGTAGCCCATGCTGTTCTGTCCCGTTGCCGCAAGCGGCGTCAGATCGCCGTTGGGCAAAAGCTCTGTTTCTCCGATGAACATATCATAATTACGCGCGGTTATCCTTGCTGCGAACTCCTGCGAGCCGCACTTGTCAAGGCTTGCGCGAAGCCCTGCCGCGTTCATAGCCGCCGCAAGAGTCTCGGCTATCTTCACGCGCTCGGCATTTTCGCTGTTTACAAGTATCCTTACGCTGAAATATACAGTCTTTGCATCCGATCTGAAATATGAGCCGTTCGGAGCCTGGCTCCAGCCGTTGCTTGTAAGCTCATCTGTCGCGCCCTCCGCGCTTGCATGATGCTTTTTATTGGTGTCAAACGCAGCCCATGACGCGGGGTTGAGCGCGAAATCTGTCGCCGCCGCGCGGGTATAGTACACACTGTTTACAATATCGTCGCGGTCGAGCAGCATCGACACCGCCCGCCTTGCCGCTGCGTCCGAGAACACGGCGCTGCCGAGATTGAAGCCCACAAACACCATGTTGTTGGACACAAAATCCCATACATGCGAATTGCTTTTAGGCATATAGGTCGTCATATCCAGCTTCTCCGACGACAGGATATCCACCACGCTCGCATCGAGCAGCGAAATCAGCTTTTCATCATCGGGAAGCATCTGTACCTTTATCCTGTCTATCGCGGCGCGCTCGCCGTGGTACCAGTCGGTCGCCGTCAGGTTATCTGTCGCATCAAAATAGAACGGACCCGTGCCTACCCTCGAAAACACACCGCTTGCCGATCCGTTTTTGATCACCGGGAATATAAACAGTGACACCGGATCCGGCACAGCGCGGCTGAAGGTCGCGCACACCGTATAGTTATCCGCCGACCATATGCTCATAACCGGCTCCATGAGCCTGTCATAGCGAGTTCCGCCGGATTTTATCAGATTCGCGGTATATACCGCATCTGCCGCGGTAAAATCCGAACCGTCATGCCAATATACGCCATGCTTTAAGCTTATCGTTATCATACGCCCGTCCGGTGACATCGTATATGACTCCGCAAGCACGCCGTCGGTACGATAAGACGGGTCTATCCCGAAAAGCGGCTCGAACACGAAGCCGCACAGATCGCTCACAGTGCTTGACGCGGTATAGAGCGGGTTGAAGGTGTCCACATCCGTAATGCCTACGGTAAGCTCGTTTCTTACCGTCGTTGTCTCCCCGCCCTGCGCCGCATTTTCCGCCGCTGTGCCGCCATTATCGCCGCCGTTTACAAAGGTGCATGCCGCAAGCATAGTCACGAGCATAAACGCCGCTATCGCAGCCCATAGTCTTTTCATTTTCAAATTCATCCTTATATCCTGTTTACTTTAATTCAATGATCGCGCCGAAGTTGCCGCGCCGTCCGTTTGTTTTTCTGTGTGAGAAGAACATATCGCTGTTTTCATATGTGCATATGCCGCAGTCGTCGATGCTTTTCACGCCCTCGTCCGAAAGCGACATAGCGATAGCCTTCTGCATATCCACATGGTATTTCACACCGTATTTTTTTGCGACCGCATCACCGAAGGTATCAATAAACACCTCCGCGACCTCGTCGCCGACCTCGAACGCGTCAATGCGTATAGACGGGCCTATCGCGCAGAGTATATCCTCCGGCTTTGAGCCGTAGTCAGATACCATTTTCCTTACAGCCTTTGCGCCGATCTTCGCCACTGTTCCGCGCCAGCCGGAATGTACCGATGCGATAACGCGGTTTACCGGATCTAGAAACAGGAGCGGAACACAGTCGGCATAGAGCGTTGTGAGCGCTATATGCGGCTCCGCCGTTATCAGCCCGTCCGCGCTGTCGAATCTGTTCGGGAACAGCACGCCGTTGCCGCGCATATCCTCCGTTATTGTGATAACCTTATCCTCATGCACCTGCTTTGACAGCACGATATCACCAAACCCGAAGCCGACAGCCTCGGATATGAGCCTGAAATTCTCATTCACATTATCCGGCGTATCGCTGCAGTTATATCTGAAATTCATGCTGCTGTAGCAGCCCTCGCTGACGCCGCCGAGGCGCGTCGTTATACAATGTCTTACCAGCCCCGTCCGCTCAAATGACGGTACGGTATAAAAAACTATCCCGTTACAATTATTCTTTGTGAACATTTTTATTACCTTTACTCCTGAAATACGAATACACCGCCTCGGCCGACTTCAGATCCATCGACTCGGTGTCAAGAAGGTCCTCGACCTCCGCCTTTTTTATTTTATCAATATTTCCGTATTTAGTCAATAGCGCAGAGCGTCTTTTTTCGCCTATGCCCGGAATTTTATCGAGCTCTGATGTAATGGACTCGTGCAGCTTTCTGAAATACGATATCGCCGCATCATGCACCTCGTCCTGTATATGTGTTATGAGCTTAAAAACAGGGCTTGTGGGTGATAGCTCCACCTCGCCGTTATGACCGATCAATCCTCGCGTGCGATGGCGGTCGTTTTTGACCATGCCGAACAGCGGCGTGTCGTTATCCATCAGCTCAAACAGCTCGGTGATGACATTGAGGTGTCCCCTGCCGCCGTCAAGCAGTATGAGATCCGGGTACGGCAGGAATTTTGCGTCCCTGATGTTCAGCTCGCCTGCCGCGATCTTTTCCTCCTCGTCAAGAGCATGACGGAACCGGCGGTAGATCACCTCGCGCATAGATGCGTAATCATCCGCGCCCTCGACCGTCTTTACCTTGAATCTGCGGTACTTCCGCTTTGCCGGACGGCCGTACTCAAACACAGCCATCGCCGCGACATTATCCGTACCCTGTATATTCGATATATCATATGCCTCGATGCGGTTCGGAAGCTTATCAAGCTGCAAAAGCCGCTGCATCTCCTCCAGAACGCCGCTCTTTTCCTTCTCCTTCAACAGCTTCAGCTTATGATTTGAAAGCGCCTTTTCTGCGTTCATCTTCACCATGTTTACGAGCTTGATCTTCTCGCCGCGCTTGGGGCTCGTGAGCGTAACCTTCTTCCCCTTCAGCTCGCGCAGCCAGTCGGCTATCGCCTCATGATCGTCAAGCTCGGTCTCGGTTATGAGCTCGCTCGGAATAAAGTCGCAGTCAGCATAGAACTGCTTTACGAAATCGGTGAGCATCTCGTGTATCTCAGCATCCCTTACATGCTCGATACGGTAATGCTCTCTGCCCAGCACCTTGCCGCCGCGCACAAAGAACACCTCTATATACGCGATATCCTCCGACTTTGCGGCAGCAATGATATCCGCGTCCTCATGCTTTGTGGTAGACTCGATCTTCTGCCTGTCCATGACCTCGCGTATCGAGCGGATCTTGTCACGGCACGCCGCGGCGCGCTCATATTGCATCACCTTTGATGCCTCCTGCATCTCTTCTGTAAGCTCCTCGATTAGCTTATCATGCCGTCCGTCAAGGAAACGGCATATCTCAAAGAATACCCTTCGGTATTCCTCCTGACTGACCTGACCGGTGCAGGGCGCAAAGCAGCGGTTTATATGATAATTAAGGCACGGTCTGCCCTTTTTTATATCCTGCGGGAATTTGCGCCGGCAGGTGGGCGGTCTGAACAGCTGCCGGATGATCTCCAGCGTCGTCCTGACCGTCCCCGAGCCCATATACGGGCCGAAATACTTCGCGCCGTCGTTTGCCATGCGATGCACCATGTACGCGCGCGGGTACGGCTCGTTTATCGACACCTTTATATACGGATACTGCTTGTCGTCCTTTAAGAGTATGTTATACTTGGGCTTATATTTCTTGATCAGATTGTTTTCGAGCGCGAGCGCCTCGCGCTCGGAATCCGTCATTATATACTCAAAATACGCCACCTGCGCGACCATTGCCAGCACCTTTGGCGTATGATTGGAATTCTTTCTGAAATACTGCCGGACGCGGTTTTTCAAGATCTTCGCCTTGCCTACATAGATAACAGTGCCGTCGGCGGAGTGCATCAGATACACCCCCGGCTGCTCAGGCAGGTTTTTAATTTCCTCTTCAAAATCGAACATAGACTATCCCTTTAAAGCTTTTCTGTGCAAAAATACGGCGTTATGATAACGCCGTATTTCTGTTGATTTTCTCTACTATTTAGTTTTCAGCAAAATTTGACTCAATAACACTGATAAGCGTCTTAACAGCCTCTTCCTCATCAACGCCGTCAGCTATGATAGTGATCTTTGTTCCCTTTACGATACCGAGAGATAAGACACCGAGAAGACTCTTCGCATTTACGCGTCTGTCGTCCTTCTCGACCCATATGCTTGACTTGAATGAGTTTGTGCGCTGAATAAAGAAGGTTGCCGGTCTTGCATGAAGACCTACCGCATTATTAACTGTTACTTCGCCTGAAACCATAGAAAAGCCCCCTAAGCATTTAATTTTAGATTTGTTCTGCAAAATCACCGTGATACGGTGATTTCACGCCTGTTGTTCCAATGTTTAATTCTACACTAGAATACTCCAAATCTTGCAAATCGTCAATAGCTTTGGTTAAAATTCATCTGTTTCTACAAAATTATTTTCTTCGTTCTCAGCGTTTTCGGTCATTTCAACAACAACCCTGTCCTTGGACGGATTCAGCTTTTCCCTGACCATATTTTCTATCATTTTTGCGAACTCCGGATTCTCGCTCAGATACTTCTTTGTATTGTCGCGACCCTGTCCGATCTTCTGCCCGTCATAGCTGAACCATGCGCCGCTCTTCTTGATTATCTCGAGCTCTACCGCCATATCGAGGATGTTACCCTCCTTGGAGATGCCCTTGCCGTACATGATGTCGAACTCAGCCTCCTTGAACGGCGGTGCCACCTTGTTCTTTACGACCTTAACACGCGTGTGGTTGCCTATTACCTCGGAGCCGTTTTTGAGCTGCTCCTGACGGCGTACCTCCATGCGGACAGACGAGAAGAATTTGAGCGCTCTTCCGCCCGGAGTCGTCTCGGGGTTGCCGTACATAACGCCGACCTTTTCGCGTATCTGGTTTATGAAGATAACAGCCGTTCCCGACTTTGCGGTGATGGCGGTGAGCTTTCTCAGAGCCTGCGACATGAGCCTTGCAAGGAGTCCCACATGTGTATCGCCCATCTCGCCCTCGATCTCAGCCTTAGGAACGAGCGCCGCAACCGAGTCGATAACGATAACATCCAAAGCTCCCGAGCGCACAAGCGCCTCACAGATATCAAGCGCCTGCTCGCCGGTGTCCGGCTGAGCAACGATGAGGTTGTCTATATCAACACCGAGATTCTGAGCATAAACAGGATCGAGCGCATGCTCCGCGTCTATGAACGCAGCCTCGCCGCCCGCCTTCTGTGCCTCCGCCACAACATGGAGCGCAACGGTCGTTTTACCCGAGGATTCGGGGCCGTAGATCTCAACGATCCTGCCGCGCGGGATGCCGCCTATGCCGAGTGCGAGATCGAGCATCAAGGAGCCCGTCGGGATCGCGTCAACGCTCGCCACATGTGTGTCGCCCAGCTTCATGATCGAGCCGGTGCCGTATTCTCTCTCTATTACCTTAAATACCGCGTCGAGCGCCTTCTTTTTCTCTTCGCTTTCCTTGCGCTCTACCGCCGGCTTTGTAGTTTCCTTCTTTGCCATAGTATTGATCCTTTCGTTACTGAACCTTCCACCACAGTCGGCTTATAGCCGCCTGCGGTCCCCCTTCCTTTTTGATAATTGCTTTCAGCAATTCTAAAAAAGGACGGCTTACGAACATTTGTTTGGTATGGTCATATTATAACCTATACCGCGCGCTTTGTCAATAGCTTATATCAAATTTTTTCAATTAATTTTTCAAATACAAACCGGCAGGTCTCTTCCCTCACCTGCCCGCGGCCGCCTATGACGCGCAGATGATATACAGAGATATCGCCGCAGATGTTGA
>CAMNAT010000099.1 GCA_946531785.1 uncultured Oscillospiraceae bacterium | reverse complement strand
GCGGCAACCATAACGGCCCGTCTGCGTCCTTTATAGACAATGACACTGTCGTGTTCCGTGATATGACGGAGGAAAACTCAGCCATAATCATCATGGATATAAACACAATGGAGATAAAATATAAGCTGTATGCAAAGGAGGGACATCGCGCGGAAAAGGGGATATACCCGTTCTCGATATCAAAGGAGGATCCGTCGTTGAACCCCGACTATCCCATGATATCAAAGCCGGGTATATATACGCTTGATGTTAAAACGGGAGATATAAGAATGATCGTTCCGGCGGAGTGTATTCTTGACATGGTGCGCGAGCATGGGCTGACACCGAATGAATCGACTACATCCGTGAGCCATGTGCAGCTTAATCCGTCCGCCACATCTGTTATGATGCGGCTCGGTGTCAAGGATTGTCCTGTGTTCGGCGCTTTGGGATGTGTGGATATAGCAACAGGCAAGACATATATGATACCCGATAAGCCGGTGCATCAGCTTTGGTATGACGATGATACATACATGGCGACGCGCCAGTTTGCAAACGGGCGCGAGATAGAGATGGATACAAGCTATATCGCGCGGTTTTCAAAGTCGGGCGAGGAGATAGAGGTGCTCGGCGGCATAAGCAACCATATGGACGGCAACCGCGACAGGAAGATGTTTGCCGGTGACCGCTGCTACCCGGGTTATTCTCCGGATATATATGTATACGAAAAGGGGAATAAAAAGCCTGTGATCGAGATACCCATGAACGATCTTCAAAAGGTGATCTGGGAGTACAAGGTACATCCTAATCCGTCATTTTCACTTGACGGCTCTCGGCTCTATTTCAACCGGCCTGTAAGCGAATTTAAAACAGAGGCTTCATTTATAGAAATCAAATAACAAATGTGTAAAAACACGACAACATAAATTAAATGCTGTCGTGTTTTTTATTTACATCCTTTTCAATTCAATAGCGGCAGTCGCAAAGTCGCCCCATGGATAGGGGATATCTATACCGCGGTGCATAAGCAGTGAGCCGCTGTATTTCTTCCCGTCCGCATCAATATAGGTCGCATCGGGATCCAGTCCGCGCAGCCTTATCCGCCTGTCGTATGTGTGCTGCTTGAACAGTATCCTGCAAGCGTAGAGGAACACATGTGACCTGTCCTTTGATACTATCTCCCAGCTGCAGTAGTTATCTTCATATGGGTTTTCAAGCCTGAAAAGATCACCCTCGCGGATGAGTGCTTGCAGATGTCTGTCAAAGGCTATCTGTCCTTTTATCTCGTTTAATTCATCCTCTGATAATGCTGTGAGGTCAAGCTCATAGCCGAAGGTACCGGCATATGCGGTATCTGCCCGCGCTTTGAGAGTCGTCGCGCGGTTTGTCTGATGATTTGGCGACGCGCTCACATGTGTCGATACGGAGTAGACCGGATAGCACATGGTTGTGGAATACTGTATCTTCAGCCGTGATATCGCGTCCGAATTATCGCTTGTCCAGATCTGCGGCATATATGCAAGCACGCCGGGATCAAATCTTCCGCCGCCCGCGCTGCAGCCCTCAAAGAGAATATTTGGGAACCGCTCTGTTATAGCCGACATTATCTTATAAAACCCAAGCGTATATCTATGGTTATATCCGGGGTGAGGCATATCCGTCATTTGGCGGTTCATATCCCATTTTACATATTCTATATTTGCCGAGCTGAGAACGGCGGAAATTGCGTCGATAATGTATTCACACACCTCATCCTTTGAGAGGTCGAGTATCAGCTGATGGCGTATCTCTACCGGCTCACGCTCGTTTACTGTAATAGCCCAGTCCGGATGCTTGCGGTAAAGCTCGGAATCACGGTTTACCATCTCCGGCTCGAACCACAGCCCGAATTTCAGACCGAGCTTGTTTATTTTATCAGCCAGCCCGTCAAGACCTGACGGCAGCTTTTTCTTATTAACTATCCAGTCGCCGAGGCTGCAATTATCCGAGTTTCGTTTGCCGAACCAGCCGTCATCGAGTACAAAAAGGTCGAGTCCGACCTCCTTTGCCTTTTCAGCAAGCGCGATCAGCTTTTCCTCGGTGAAATCAAAATATGTGCCCTCCCAGTTGTTTAAAAGAAGCGGACGGTTTTTGTTAGTCCAAGTGCTTCTCATTAGATGGCTTCTGTATACATCATGATATGTCCGGCTCAACGCGCCGACTCCTTCGGCGCTGTATGCAATAACGGACTGTGGTGTATAGAAGCTGTCGCCGGGCGCAAGTGTCCAGTTGAAGCCTGCGGGGGAGATTCCCTGTAAAACGCGGATAAGTCCGCTGAACTGTTCTACCTCGGCAGTCGTGCTGTGATTGCCGCTGTATATGAGTGAAAAGCCGTAGACCTCGCCGGTCTCCTCTGTTGCTCCATGTGTCGCGAGCATGGCAAACGGATTCAGCTGGTGTCCGCTTCCGCCGCGATTGTTTTCAAGCGCTATCCTGAGCCCCTGACGCACCGGAGTCTTTTGCAGCTCACGCTCCTTGCCCCAGGAGCCGGAGAAGTATATCATATCCATGTCCTGATACGGAACATCAAGGCTCGCTGAATATGCCTTTGAAAGAATTATATCACTGTCAGATAGGTTTGTTATCACAGCACTTCTTGCGATAACATCGTATTCATCAAAAACTGTATAGAATAGCTTTATTGTGATCCTTGCTATCTCGTCGGTGAGCGTGATCTCGGCGGTCATGCCGCGTCCTGCCGAGAAAAGCGACGGCATTCCGGGGATGGAAGGGCACCCATCAGAAATGTGTATTCCCGTTACCGTCGTTTCGGACAGAGTGTTCCCAAAGCTGTTGAGCAGCTCATATGCGCCGCTCCTGAGATCCGTTCTGCCGTATGCGGGATAATCATGTGCCATAACATCAAGTGACCGCATATTTGTCGCAAAACCGACGCCGTATGTGTCCTTATCGTCGCGCGCGCTGTAGTCCTCATCAGCGATCCTTTTTCCGAAATGATAGTTCAAAAGATCTCCGTTCTTTACAGTCAGCACATAGCTTATGTTTTTGCCCATAAGATGGATAGTGTTTCCGTTCTGTTTTATCATAGTTGGTCTCCTTATAAATTTTAAAAAGCTCCGCAGCATATGCTACGGAGCTATGGCTGCGGAATCAGGATTTGAACCCGAACAGAGTGAGTCAGAGTCACTAGTGCTACCCTTACACTATTCCGCAATGTTGATGTATCTTCAACCAACAAAAGCTATTATAGCAGAAAGACATCGTTTTGTCAACACTTTTTTTAAAATTCCTCTTGTTTATTTTGCACAAAATAAAAAATTATTTCGCGTAAGTTTCTAATAATCGACAAGAAATAAAATATTGAAAAAATTTGAGTGAAATGCTATAATATATGATAGATTATTTTGGGATTTATTTAACAATTAATCTATATATTAAACGACGGAGGTTTTATCATGGGAACAGTTGATAAGCTGACTGAGCTTCAATACCGCAGGAACAAGATAGAAAACGGCGGCGGAGAGGCTAAGATCAAAAAGCAGCATGATTCCAACAAGCTGACAGCTCGTGAACGCATAAACGCTCTTCTCGATGAGGGCAGCTTTGTTGAGATCGACGCTTTTGTCAGCCACAGATGCACCGAGTTCGGCATGGATAAGGTCGAGGCTCCGGGTGAAGGCGTTGTTACCGGCTACGGCACGGTGGACGGCAGACTTGTGTATGTATATTCGCAGGACTTCACGGTAGTCGGCGGCTCGCTCGGTGAGATGCATGCAAAGAAGATTTGTAAGGTAATGGATATGGCGGCAAAGATGGGCGCGCCTATAATCGGGATGAACGATTCCGGCGGCGCGCGTATCCAGGAGGGCATAGACGCTCTCTCCGGCTTTGGCGAGATATTCTATCGCAACACCATCAACAGCGGCGTTATACCGCAGATAAGCGTTATCATGGGCCCCTGTGCGGGCGGCGCGGTATATTCACCGGCGATAACAGACTTCATCTTTATGGTGGATAAGACATCAAAGATGTTTATAACAGGCCCGCAGGTCATCCAGTCTGTAACGGGCGAGGAGGTATCAGCCGAGGATCTGGGCGGCAGCAAGGTACACGCTTCAAAGTCAGGCGTATGCCACTTCACAGCGGCAAGTGATGAGGAATGCATTGAGGACATAAAGACGCTTCTCAGCTATCTGCCCTCAAACAACCTTGAGGAAGCGCCGTATGAGATGCCGACAGATGAGATAAACAGATTATCCGAAAAGCTCACAACGATAGTGCCGGATAACCCGAACCAGGCTTATGATGTAAAAGAGGTCATAGCCGAGATCGTTGATAACGGCACATTCTTTGAGGTACACAAGGATTTCGCACAGAATATCGTAGTCGGCTATGCGAGGATGAACGGCACAAGCGTCGGTATCGTTGCAAACCAGCCGAAGGTAAAGGCAGGAGCTTTGGATATAGACGCGTCAGACAAGGCTGCACGCTTTATAAGAACATGTGACAGCTTCAATATCCCGATCATAACTCTTACCGATACACCGGGCTACTTCCCGGGAGTAAGCCAGGAGCAGGGCGGAATAATAAGAAAGGGCGCAAAGCTCTTATATGCATATTCAGAGGCGACCGTTCCGAAGATCAATGTTATCATCAGAAAGGCTTACGGCGGCGCATACATCGCAATGAGCTCAAAGCATCTTGCAACTGATATCGTAATGGCATGGCCTACAGCAGAGATAGCGGTAATGGGCGCAGAGGGCGCAGCAAATATCATATTTAAGAATGATATCAAAAACAGCGATGATCCTATCGCTACACGCGCCGACAAGGTACAGGAGTACAGAGACAGATTCGCTACTCCGTTCGCTGCGGCAGCGCGCGGCTATGTCGATGATGTTATCGAGCCGGATTCGACAAGACCGAGAATAATCGCTGCGCTCGAAATGCTCAGCTCAAAGCGTGATTCAAGACCTGCCAAGAAGCATGGAAACATTCCTGTATAATGAGGGGAGTGTATTGATATGAATTTAAGCGAAGCATTTGCAACCGGTGGCGAGACAGCCGTAATCGGTATGGGTATAGTTTTCGGTGTGCTCATAATCCTGCTCATAGTGCTGCAGCTTTTCAAGGTGATCTTTTATAAGGATCCGGCAAAGGCGAATAAAGCACAGACAGCAGTGTCTGAAAAAGTGGTCGCACCCGATCCGGTCGGGATCACAACAGAGCCCGATAAGGAAGAGGATGACGAGCAGCTCATAGCTGTCATTACAGCAGCGATAGCGGCAAGCCTTAACACTTCGACCTATAACCTGAATATTAAGTCTATAAGACGAGTTTCGCCCGGTCGTCCGGCGTGGAACAGAGCAGGGCTGAATGAAACCATAAATAACAGATTCTGAGAAAGGAATAAATAATATGAGAAAGTTTAACATAACAGTAAACGGCAAGACCTATGCGGTCGATGTTGAAGAGGTAGGCGCTCCCACACCGGCAGCGGCTCCCGCACCGGCAGCACCCGCGCCAGCGGCAGCTCCGGCAGCACCGAAGGCAGCTGCTCCGAAGCCGAGCGGCTCAATGGGCGCTAAGAAGGTAACGGCTCCGATGCCGGGTACAGTAGTATCGATCAAGGTCAACGTAGGAGATAAGGTAGAGAGCGGCACATTGGTTGCAGTTCTCGAGGCAATGAAGATGGAGAACGAGATATTCGCGGGAGCGGATGGTGTTATCGCGAGCGTGAATGCATCGGCCGGCGACAGTGTGAACACAGGAGACGTTCTTGTTTCATTAAACTGAGAAGGTCGGTGAAATAAGGTGTTAGAAAGTTTTGTAAACTTTTTTGGCAATACCGGAGTTGCGGCGCTTTTATCAGTTGATCCGGTGGATGCCGTTAAGACGATTATAATGCTTGTGATCGCATGCGTGCTCTTGTATCTTGCGATCGTCAAGAAATATGAGCCGCTGCTGCTTCTTCCGATAGCGTTCGGCATGCTGCTTACAAACCTTCCTATGTTAAAGGATTCAAGCGCTATCATGATGCATGCCGAATGGTTCACTGTGGATCATCCGGATATAGCGAAAATAGTAAGCAACGGTGGTCTTTTAGACCTCTTATACCTCGGTGTCAAGCTAGGTATATATCCGCCGCTTATATTCGTGGGTATAGGCTGTATGACGGACTTCGGCCCGCTTATCGCTAACCCGAAGAGTATTCTTTTAGGTGCCGCGGCGCAGTTCGGTGTGTTCTTCACATTCGTCGGCGCACTTGTTATAAGCGCATTGGTACCGGCTATCGCATGGGGCGTAAAGGAAGCCGCATCGATAGGTATTATAGGCGGTGCTGACGGGCCGACGGCTATATATGTTACCAAGTCGCTCGCGCCTGAGCTGCTTCCGGCTATCGCTATCGCGGCATATTCATATATGGCGCTCATACCGATCATCCAGCCGCCGTTCATGAAGCTTCTTACAACAAAGAAGGCAAGAGCGGTCGTAATGGATCAGTTGAGACCGGTTTCACAGACAGAGAAGATAATCTTCCCGATCGTTGTTACTATAATAGTTGCGCTCATCATTCCTGATGCGGTAACGCTTGTAGGCTGTCTCATGCTCGGAAACCTTATGAAGGAGTCGGGCGTATGTAAGAGACTTGTTGATACCGCTCAGAACGCGCTCATGAATATCGTAACGATATTCCTCGGCGTAACAGTAGGCGCAACGGCAACTGCGGGCAACTTCCTTTCGGTAGGAACACTCGGTATCGTTGCACTCGGACTTGTCGCGTTCATATTCTCGACCTGCGGCGGTCTGATCCTGGGCGATATTATGTATGTGCTCACAAAGGGTAAGGTAAATCCGCTTATCGGCTCCGCCGGTGTCAGCGCGGTGCCTATGGCGGCGCGTGTTTCGCAGACGGTCGGTCAGAAGGAGAATCCGTCAAACTTCCTGCTCATGCACGCTATGGGCCCGAATGTGGCTGGAGTTATCGGTTCGGCAGTTGCGGCGGGTGTATTCCTCGCAATGTTTAGTTAATAAGGAGAAATTGAAATGGCAAATAACAGAGTAGAGCCTAAATCAGTAGGCATTACAGAGACCGTCCTTCGTGACGCGCATCAGAGCCTTATCGCTACGCGTATGACGACTGATGAGATGCTGCCGATCGTTGAAAAACTCGACGAGGTAGGCTATCATTCACTTGAAGCATGGGGCGGCGCTACATTTGACTCATGCCTGCGCTTCCTCAACGAGGATCCGTGGGAGAGACTGCGTAAGATCAAGGATAAGGCAAAGAAAACACCGTTACAGATGCTCTTCAGAGGTCAGAACATCCTCGGCTACCGTCATTATGCTGACGATATAGTAAAGTATTTCGTGCAGGCATCTATCGCAAACG
>CAMNAT010000098.1 GCA_946531785.1 uncultured Oscillospiraceae bacterium | reverse complement strand
CCGCTCGGCGAGAGCACCGGCGCCGGCGTTATCTTCGGCGCGACCGGCGGCGTTATGGAGGCGGCTCTGAGAACCGCTGTTGAAAAGCTCACAGGTGAAACTCTTGAAAAGGTCGAGTTCCATGAGGTTCGCGGCACTGAGGGCATCAAGGAGGCTGAGTACGACGTTGCCGGAACAAAGGTAAAGGTCGCTGTAGCTTCCGGACTTTCAAACGCGAAGGTCATAATGGATAAGATACGCGCGGGCGAGGCGGATTATCTCTTTGTTGAGATCATGTGCTGCCCGGGCGGCTGCGTGAACGGCGGCGGTCAGCCGCAGGTACACGCGGATGTGCGTAACTTCACTGATGTAAGGGCTATAAGAGCTAAGGCTCTTTATGAGAACGACGCTAAGAAGCCGCTCAGAAAGTCGCACGAGAACCCGTCTATACAGAAGGTATATGACGAGTACCTCGGACATTACGGCAGTGAGAAGGCTCATCATATCCTTCACACATCATATGTTGAGAGAGAAATAAACAAGCTGTAATTGAAAAATGCGGCGGCAGCCGGCTATCCGCCGGCTGCCGCTTTTTATGAGGTATAGTTATGCAGGTAATAGATTTCAAAGACGCTAAATGTAAGCATTGCTACAAATGTGTGCGCCATTGTGATGTAAAGGCTATATCGGTCGAGAACGCGCAGGCGCGCATTGTAGAGAGCCGATGCATAAACTGCGGCCATTGCATGGAGATATGCCCGCAGAACGCCAAGACGCTTTCAAGCGATATGGACAGGGTAAAGGGCTTTATCGCAAGAGGGGATAAGACCGTTATCTCCATTGCTCCGGCATATCTGGGACTTCTCGAGTTTGAAGCTCCGGCGCAGGTGGCGGGAGCTTTGATGCGTCTGGGCTTTTCCGAGGTGCGCGAGACCGCCGAGGGCGCAGCAATGGTAACGAACGAGTATAAAAGGCTTATAAGGGAAAACAAGCTTAAAAATATAATCACAACATGCTGTCCCAGCATGAACGATCTGGTGGAAAAATACTACCCCGAATGCGCGGAATACCTTGCGCCGGTGGTATCGCCGATGATCGCTCACGGACGGTATATAAAAAAGCTGTACGGCGGGGAAACAAAGGTGATCTTCTTAGGTCCATGTATCGCTAAAAAGCGAGAGGCGGAGGGCGACGACCGCGTATCCGGCGCGATAGACGCTATCCTCACCTTTGAGGAGGTCAGCGGCTGGCTGAAAGCTGAGGGGATCGTTATCCGGGAATGTGAGGAAAAGCCGTTCGGAAACCCGTCGCCGGAGGTAAACAGGCTCTATCCGATAGGCGGCGGCGTGATAACGTCCGTGCTTGCGGGTGAGGAGCTTGCAAACTATCACAAGGTAAGCGTTGACGGGCTCACAAACTGCATGGAGCTTTTAGAGGCGGTAAAGAACGGCAGTATCGAGGGCTGCTTCATCGAGGCTAATGTCTGCGACGGCGGCTGTATAAAGGGTCCCGCGTCCGCGAATTGGGATACATCATATGTAAAGGCAAAGGTAAGACTGGAGCAGAAGGCATCGCGCGAAAAGGCGATAGTGCCGGAGAATATGACCTCGGAGGATCTTGCCCGTACCTTTGAGGGGCGGTCTGTGGCAGAAATGCAGCCGTCCGAGGACGAGATACAGAAAATACTGAACGATATCGGCAAATTCTCCAAAGAGGATGAGCTCAACTGCGGCGCGTGCGGCTACCGCACCTGCCGCGAAAAGGCGGTAGCCGTATATAACGGCAAGGCGGAGCGGAACATGTGTCTGCCGTATGCGATCATGCAGTCGGAATCCATGTCAAATGTCGTGCTGGATGTAACGCCCGACATCATCCTTATCATAGGCTCCGATATGAAGATAAAGGAGTGCAACAAGCGCGCGCAGACTATCTTAGGCGTAGGCAAGGAGGAGGCTCTTGAGCGGTACATATTTGAGTTCATCGAGGCTGATGATATCGAGGAGGCGTTCCGCACTAAGCAGTCGGTATATAACACCAAGATAAAGCTTGAAAAGTACATGACCCGCCGCACCATCGTATATATAGATGATATGGACTGTGTTCTCGTTACATATCACGACATAACCCGCGAGGAAAAGATGAAGGAGCAGCATTATAAGTTCAAGCTCGAGGCGATGGATATCGCGCAGAAGGTCATAGATAAGCAGATGACCGCCGCGCAGGAGATCGCCGGACTTCTCGGTGAGACCACCGCGGAGACAAAGGTGACTATGATGAAGTTGAGAGACTCAATACTAGAGGAAGATGACGAATGAGCGTAAGTATAGATGTTTCATGGAAAAGCCTTAACAAGCATGGCGAGGAGCTGTGCGGTGATAAAGTCGAGATAGTAAAGACGGAGGACTCCGACATCGTCATCCTAGCCGACGGCATGGGCAGCGGCGTGAAGGCTAATATACTCTCAACGCTCACATCAAAGATACTTGCGACCATGGTCGCAAAGGGCGCTGCTATAGAGGATTGTGTTGAAACAATAGCGAAAACGCTTCCGATCTGCCGCGAAAGACAGGTTGCGTATGCAACATTCAGCGTGTTGCAGATATTCCGCAACGGCGAGGCGTTTTTAGCGGAGTTCGATAACCCGAACTGTATCTTTATCCGCGACAACAAGCTTGTGGATTACCCGTACACAACGAGAGAGATCGCGGGCAAGACAGTGCGCGAATACAGGTGCAGCGTAAAGAAAAACGACTGCTTTGTCCTTATGAGTGACGGCGTTATATACGCCGGAGCGGGGGAGATACTTGATCTCAACGGCTGGACATGGGAGAGCGTGGCGGAGTATGCGCTCAAAAGCACAAAGGAAACGCTATCCGCGTCAAGGCTTGCCGCGATGATATCCGGCGCATGCAATGATCTTTATGTAAACCGACCGGGCGACGATACCACAGTTGCGGTGGCGCGTGTCATCGACCGGCAGGTAGTGAACATCTTCACCGGTCCGCCGGAGCATAAGGAGGACGATGAGCGGCTCATGCAGGAGTATATGGGCATGGAGGGAAAGAAGGTCGTGTCCGGAGGCACGAGCGCGAATATTGCCGCGCGTGTACTCGGACAGGAGATAAAGGATGTACCCGACAGCGGCAATTCAGGCATACCGCCTATGGCGGAGATCAAGGGACTTGATCTGGTGACCGAAGGCGTGCTTACTTTGAGCCGCGCACTGAAGCTTTTGCGGCGCTATGAGCGTGACGAGTTCGACGAGGACTTTTTTGCCGAGCTTGACGCGAATAACGGCGCGTCATGCATAGCGCGGCTGCTGATAGAGGAATGCACCGAGCTGAATTTATTTGTAGGCACCGCCATGAACGAGGCACACAAGGAGAGCGACCTGACCTTCGACCTCAGCATGAGGATGAACCTGGTCGAGCAGCTGAAAAACACAGCCGAAAAGATCGGCAAGCATGTAAGTGTAAGGTATTATTGACCGTAAAACTATGGATAATAAAGAATTAATAAAAAAGCTTATCACAGAGCACAGTCTCACGCTTGATGAGTATGAATATCTGATCGACAACCGCGATCCGGAGCTTGCAAGGGAGCTTGCGGAACGCGCGGTCAGCGTCAGACGAGGGATATACGGCAACGCCGTATTCACGCGCGGTCTGATCGAGATAAGCAATATCTGTAAAAACAACTGTATCTACTGCGGCATACGCGCCGGAAACGGGAATTGTGACCGGTACCGGCTCACACCGGAGGAGATAATCGAGTGCGCGGACGAGGGCTATTCCCTCGGCTTCCGCACCTTTGTCCTCCAGGGCGGCGAAGATGGGTACTTTACAGATGCGGTAATTTGTGATATAATAAAAAGGTTGAAGGCAAAGCATCCCGACTGCGCAATTACGCTGTCGCTCGGCGAGCGCAGCTTTGAGAGCTATAAACGGCTTTATGACGCGGGCGCGGACAGATATCTTCTGCGCCATGAGACCGCGGACAGGGAGCATTATGAAAAGCTGCATCCGCGGGATATGTCGTTCGATAACCGCATGGAGTGCCTGAGAAGCCTTAAAAGGATAGGGTATCAGGTCGGCTGCGGCTTCATGGTCGGCTCGCCGTATCAGACGAGCGCGACCCTGGCAAAGGATCTGAAGTTTATCGAGGAATTCAAGCCGGAAATGTGCGGTATAGGCCCGTTCGTGCCGCACAAGGACACACCGTTTGGCAATAAGCCGCAGGGAACGGTGGAGCTCACATGCTTTTTGCTTTCGGTGATACGGCTGATCCATCCGCCGGTGCTGCTGCCGTCAACAACTGCGCTCGGCACCATCCACCCGTTGGGACGCGAGTTAGGCATACAGGCAGGCGCGAATGTCGTCATGCCGAATCTTTCTCCCGTATCTGTGAGGAAGAAGTATGAGCTGTATGATAACAAGATATGTACGGGCGAGGAATCTGCACAGTGCCGCGGCTGTCTGGAGCAGAGGATGAAGTCGATAGGTTATGAACTTATTATTGACCGCGGTGATTTTAAAGGAAAGAGGATATATTGATGAGAGCAAGCGGGATTCTTATGCATCTTTCATCGCTGCCATCTGACTACGGTATCGGCACGATGGGAAAGGCGGCATATAAATTCGTTGATTTTCTGGCGGCTGCGAAGCAGACCTACTGGCAGATGCTGCCGATAGGCCCCACCAGCTACGGTGATTCGCCGTATCAGTCTTATTCGACTCATGCCGGAAATCCGTATTTTATCGACCTTGATATGCTTATCGAGGACGGACTTCTGACGAGAACTGATGTTGAGGCTGTAGACTGGGGCGGCGATGCGGAGCGCACAGATTACGAAAAGCTTTATAACAACAGATTTGCCGTTCTGAGGATAGCGTATAATAATTTCAAAAAGCAGGACAGGCGCTCGTTTGATCTGTTTTTAGAGCAGAACGATATGTGGATATCGAATTATGCACTGTTCATGGCGATAAAGGATGAGAATAACGGCAAGCCGTGGCTTGAATGGGACGAGGGCTTAAAGCGCCGTGACTCGCATTCACTCTGGATGTTCAAGGAGAGCCGCCATGATGAGGTGGAGTTCTGGGAGTTTGTACAGTACAAGTTTTTTGAGCAGTGGAAAAAGCTGAAGGAATATGCGAATAATAACGGCATCCAGATAATCGGCGATATCCCGATATATGTCGCGCTCGACAGCGCGGCGGTGTGGGTGTATCCCGACCTATATGATCTTGATGATAACCTGAATCCGCGCACAGTCGCAGGTTGTCCGCCGGATGCATTCTCGGCTACCGGACAGCTCTGGGGCAACCCTATATATAACTGGCAGCGGCACAAGGAAACTGACTATAACTGGTGGATAGACCGTCTGCACGGCGCGGCAGAGCTTTATGACATCGTGCGTATCGACCACTTCCGCGGCTTTGACGGATATTACGCCATCCCTTACGGCAGCCCTACTGCAGAGAACGGAAAGTGGTGCGACGGTCCCGGCATTGAGTTCTTCCGCTTTGTTGAGGCGCGGCTCGGCAGACTTCCGATTATCGCGGAGGATCTGGGCTTTTTGACTCCGTCCGTGCTTAATATGCTGCGTGATTCCGGCTTCCCCGGAATGAAGGTGCTCGAATTTGCTTTTGACCCGCGTGAGGAAAGCAATTATCTGCCGTATAACTTTGACAAGAACTGCGCCGTATACATAGGAACGCATGACAACGCGACTATCCGTGGCTGGCTGGACGAGATAGATGAGGAAACATACGCATTTACAAAGAAGTTCTTGAATTGCAAGTCCGATGATGTCAGTGAATTTATATGGGATTTCATCACAACAGCGTTCGCATGCGTTGGTGACACGCTTGTTATCCAGATGCAGGACTATCTGGAGCTCGATAATTCCGCGCGCATGAACACGCCCGGTGCGCCGATGGGCAACTGGCAGTGGCGCATGAAGCGCGGCGCGTATGATGATGCGTTAGCGGAAAAGATTGCAGACATAACGAGGACATACGGCAGATGTCCCCGCTAAAACACAAATATAGATAATAGTAAAGGAAGCGAAATAAAATGGCGGTTTATGATCCTAAGTCGCTCAAAGCAGAGGAATTTATAAATGATGAGGAGATCCGCGCAACGCTTGAATACGCCGAGGCGAACAAGAACAACGCGGAGCTGATAGATGAGATAATCGAAAAGGCGCGTCCGCAAAAGACCGCGACCGGGCATGTTTGCCGCGGGCTCACGCACCGCGAGGCATCGGTGCTCTTAGCGTGCGAGCTGCCCGATAAGATAGAGAAGATGTATGAGGTGGCCGAGGAGATCAAGCTGGCGTTCTACGGTAACAGGATAGTTATCTTCGCGCCGCTCTATCTCTCAAACTATTGCGTGAACGGCTGCCTGTACTGTCCGTATCATATGAAGAACAAGACCATCCCGCGCAAAAAGCTGACACAGGACGAGGTGCGCGCCGAGGTCATAGCTCTGCAGGATATGGGGCATAAGCGCCTTGCCATCGAGGCGGGCGAGGATCCGGTCAACAACCCGATCGAATATATCTTAGATTGCATAAAGACTATCTACAGCGTGCATCACAAGAACGGCGATATCCGCCGCGTGAATGTGAATATCGCGGCAACCACCGTTGAGAACTATAAAAAGCTAAAGGATGCCGGTATAGGCACATATATCCTGTTCCAGGAGACCTATCATAAGGACAGCTATCTCCGTCTGCATCCGACAGGCCCAAAGCATGATTATGCTTATCACACCGAGGCTATGGACAGAGCCATGGAGGGCGGCATAGATGATGTCGGCTTAGGCGTTCTTTTCGGGCTTGAAATGTATAAATATGAGTTTGCGGGGCTCATTATGCACGCCGAGCATCTTGAAGCGGTGCATGGTGTGGGACCTCATACGATCAGCGTGCCGCGTGTGAAGCATGCCGATGATATTGATCCCGATGAGTTCGATAACGGCATTGATGATGAGACATTTGCGAAGATCACCGCATGCATCCGTCTTGCTGTGCCATATACGGGAATGATAATCTCAACCCGTGAGAGCGAGGCGGTACGCTCAAAGCTTTTGCGTCTCGGAATTTCTCAGGTATCCGGCGGCAGCCGTACATCTGTCGGCGGCTATACGGAGAAGGAGCGACCGCACGATACGGAGCAGTTTGATGTATCCGATCAGCGCAGCCTTGACGAGGTCGTAAAATGGCTTATGGAAAACGGGCATATCCCGTCGTTCTGTACCGCGTGCTACCGCGAGGGCAGAACGGGAGATCGGTTCATGTCGCTGTGCAAGTCGGGGCAGATACTTAACTGCTGCCATCCCAACGCGCTCATGACATTATCCGAGTATCTTGAGGATTACGCGTCACCGGAAACAAAAGAGGTCGGCTAT
>CAMNAT010000097.1 GCA_946531785.1 uncultured Oscillospiraceae bacterium | reverse complement strand
CATCCCGGACGGGGTTTCCGAAGATCGAGGTCACATCCTCATCGATAGCGAATATAGGAATGTTCTCAAGCGCAAAATCTCCGTTTGAGACATCGCCCGGGATCATGGACCCTATAGCCTGTTTAAGCCCGTTCGGGGTAACTGCCTTACGCCTGTCATCCCCCCACTGCGTCTCTTGAGCGGTAGCGAAAACATCTGAGTCAAGCTTGATGTTAGTTACGGCGTAGTCTTGTATCTTCCCGGATGAGACTGATTTATTCGCAAGCTTTGCCTCGGTCACAGCGCCATTGGCAAGCTTCTGCTCGGTCACATCAAGATCATGGATCTTGCCGCTCGTGACATTCCCCTCGCGGATATGCCGCGATAAAATACATTTATCCGCAAGAGCCGTTCCGCCGGCAAGCGCGTTATCGCCTGCGATACGCGCCTCCTTTTCGGCGTCTACCGCCGCACTGATCGCCTGATCGCGATCTTCCGCCTGCTGCTCCGTAAGCCGTTTGGCGTATGCCGCCGCCCAGTTCTGTTCAACGTCGCGCTCATACGCGCCGCATTCGTTTATCCTTAATGTTGACAATATATCACCCCCTGTATATGCCCAGAATCGCGTCTATCTGTCCGCGCTTTCTGTAATAGCCGCTGTCATAGTCGCTGCTTTTGGTGTTGTACTCCTTTTCCTTGAGCTGATTATCGAGCCTCATCCCCGCGAGCTTCGCCGCGAGATATTCCGCATAGCTTGCGGCGTAGATCTCATCAGTCTCCGCTACGGCAGCAGATGAGCGGTTCAGATTTTCCTGTCCCTCTATCTCACGCTCGCGCATGACCTCATCGAGCGCCGCTCTTCTTTCGAGCCGTTCCGCCTCGCGCAGGGACATGCTGTTTTCAAACTGCCGCTGATCCTCGGTATAGAGATCCTGCTGTGCCCGTCTTGCGCGGGTGTACTCGTCGTTATCCGCCTCGCGCATACGCTTATATGCGGCATCGGCAAGCTTCGATACATCCGACAGCTCGTTCCGGAGCCGCTTGGTCTCGTCGGTATACCGCTTATACGCGCGCTCATAGAACTCCCCGGATGCCTCCGGCAGCTTATTAAGAGCCGTGCTCCTTGCCGCCGCAGCCTCAGACAGCACCGCGCCGGACGCGCCGAACACCGAGGTGTTGTTCTCGTTCAGTATCCTTCTGTAAGCGGACTCGGCGGCCTCGCGCAGCTGATCGCGATAGGCGGTATAGTCCGGATCGGACTGCGGATCATAGCTGAACGGCTCGCGGTCTGTAAGCTTTTTGAGCGCGCTGTTTATGAGCGCGTCATATTCCGTATCTGTCCTGCCGTAGATGCGCGGCTTGTCGCCGAGTCTCCTGCTCTCATAATACGGCTCCGCCTTTACATACCGTATCACCGCCGGACCCTGAATATTTTCCGGCTGCTTAAAGGGATACGGCTCAAGCACCTCCGCGCGCACGCTCTTCTTGACATCGTCGGGCATTTCCGGTCTTATTATGTGCTTTCGCGCCTCTTCAACCGGTACATACTGCTTCTTTGCTATCTCCTCGTCGGTCGTTCCCGCCGGATATGAAAGCTGCAGCGTGCCGAATTCCTGCGACTCGACCAGATATTTTACCCTGTCATCAGGCTTCAGTTTATTATCTGCCATTCATTCACTCCCTTACATAATGTCCAGAGGATTCCAGATGCGCTCCCTTGCCGGCTTCGGCGCGGGCGGGCTGATGGGGTTTGCCATAAAGAAATACCGCATCGCGTCATAGTCGTGATCCTCCTGGGTCGTGTCGATATCCTCAACATTATTAATATCATAGATCAGATTCGGAACGGTGGAAAGGAACGGGCGGCAGTTTTTGAATACATACATCATCGGGCGCTCCTCATCGTCGAACGCCATACGGTAGTGACACTGCATCTTCCCCGAGAGCCGGTCATGCCTGCCCTTTTCAAAATATATACCCTCGCTCTCCATCATGCGGATTATCGTTCCGTCCCTGCCGCGGCTCTCATCCCAGATCGCGGGATCGGCAACGCCGCGGATGGTATTGCCCGCCTCGCATTCATCCTCGATCGCGCGGATCTTTTTCGCGATCTCGCGCGGCTGGTCGCGCACGCCGGTGTTAGCCTTGCCGGGCACGCCGCCGTAAAGCTGACGGTAAAGATACGCCCGCCCGTCATAGTCCACCGCCCACCACTGGACGGTATACGGTCTTGAATAGCCGAAGTCAAAGCTGCGCCACCGCCGCCATGATCGGGGTATCTCAAACGGCTCGATCACATGCGTGCCGCGCCTTGTTATATACCCCGACGGGTCATTTTTCCACTCGGTGAATACCTGTCCCTCATAGCTGTCCCAGTCGCCATAGAGCAGCGCGCGCTTCTGCGCCTCGGGCAGCATCGCGAGCTTTGCGATATAGCCCGGATCGTTATCCAGGAGCGCCTTATTGTCCAGCACCGAGGACGGGATGAAAACCCGGCTCACTCTCACCTCGCGCGTGCCGCCGGAGCCGTCGGGAACATTGGCGGTGACGCTGTACGGCACGCCCGGCTCGGACGCGGTTATGAACCGCTCCTTCACCCATCCATGCCCGATGCCGCCGGGGTTTGCGGTGGCGCGGATATATACCCTCAGCCCCGCGCCGTCGGCACGGTTTCGGGATATGAGATACTCATACTCCTCCTGGGTGAAATGCGTCAGCTCGTCAAAGGCGATATATGAATACGACAGGCCCTGATAGCTCAGATAGCTGTCGCGGTTGGGCATGGAGCCGAAATATATCTTCGCCCCCGACGGGAACCGCCAGTAATGCTCCGACCCGTTATATACCGCGCCCGGACATACCGCGCTGTACATACGCAGCGATTTGATTATCAGCTCCCGGCACTGAGGGTACGATTTACGGAAGATGATCCCGCGGTAGTTGGGGTTATCTATCTGCCGCAGCGCCTCGGCAATGATCGCGTCGCTCTTGCCTCCGCCCGCCGCGCCGCCATAGAGAACCTCATACTCCGGCCGGGACATAAATTCCGCCTGCCGCGGCTGCGGCTTCCAGATTATATTACTCATTCTCCAGCGCCTCAACGCGCTCTGTGAGCGAATAGAGCCGCGCCGAGATATCCGCCGAGGACACCGCGGCATCGTTTAGCCGCTCCTCGATCGCGATGAACGCGCGATTCAGCTCCGATGCAAGCGCGGACAGATATCCGCGCAGCTCCTCGATATCCCCGGGCGGCTGCTTTATATGTACCATATTTATCTCTCCTTATATCTCCTGCCCTTATGGTCGCTCTCTTTGACCTCTATTTCATAGAACACCACGCTGCCATGCCCGTCTATCCTGATGCGGTAATTCGTGCCGGATAGAGCGCGGACCGGACAGCGGTAAAGCTTCAGCCCCGTATCGTTAAAGGTCGTATGCTCGCGCCATCCGCCGTCTGATATATCGGTATATACCGTAAACTCCGCGCCGTCCGATACATCGGCATATATCCACAGCTCATTGACGGTCTTATTGTCGAGCGTATTGTCCGTTGTGCGCGCAAGCGTGAAGCTCCATTCATCCGGCTCGCCGCTCTCGGTATAGATCCCACGCTTATCCGCGAAATAAAACCCGCCCTTAAACCGGAACATGCCAAGAGCGTTGAAGTCGTCACGGATATGCCATGCTCCGCAGCGCATATCGTAAGCCAGAAGCTCCCACACGCCGTCCTGACGCTGAGCCGAGGCAAAATATGTGTCCCCGTCAAAGCCGGAGACCGCCGCGGTATATTCCGCGTTCAGCTTCGCCGAGATCTGCCGCGGCGCGGCGCCGTCGTATATATAAAACCCCTTATGGGACAGAAATATCACACCGGTATAGGTCACCGCGACAGAGCGCGGATCGATACACCCGACACCGGGTATGATCTCATATCTGTACCCCGCAGCTGTACTGCCCCAGACGATGATGATCGCGTTCTCCTTGAATACGATAAGGTCGCCCCCATAGCTGCAGATGCCCGAGAACGAGCCGGGCAGATACGGCGTAAGACGCACAGCGAGCTTGTCGTTAATGGCATCGCCGGAAAAGTCTGAGATATCGTCCGATGCAGAGCCGTAGATATGCTCGCCGTTTACCGTCGTTCCCCAGAGCCTGTTATCATGCACCGCTATATCCGAAAACGCCGGATACGCAAGCCTGATGGAAACGCCCTGCGCGTAGTAGTTCGCATTGTTCCTGCCGAGGCCGAGCATGCTTTTGAATTCATTTTTCGCGCCGGTCTTATCAGACAGCTCAAAAAATATCCTGTGCGCGAAATACCCTCCGGAGATCGTGACCTCAAAGCCTTTCACCTTTGCAAGCACGATGGCGTCCCTGTCTATCCGGCTCATGCGCTCCGCGGTCTTATCCACGGTGTTGTTTACACTCACATCGTAATTCTCTACCGGCACCAGCTCGCCGCTGTCTCCCGAGCCGCCGTTATAGTACCAGATCCTCTCCTCCGGACGGCTCCCGGGGAATCCGGAGATCTCGACCTCATCACCCGGCTTAAAGTACTGCATAAAGATATTGTTCTCTGTCGCGTAGCTGTTATACTGCGTATAGAACTCGCTGCCCGCCATATGCGAGCCGTCGTCGAGCACGACCCAATGATCAGCCACATCCGAATGATAATATCTGTAGGTCTCAAGATAGCAGCCCTTTGTGGCGTCCTCTCCGGCTGTGACGATGAGCCTGTCCATAGTTTTTATGAGCGGACGGAGCTCATCGGTATCCGCATTGTATGTAAACGCAGCCTTGCCGCCGGAGCCGGTGCCGTTTATTATATACACCTTGCCGAGCCGGGCTATAGTCCAGTCGAAATCCGAACGCAGGACATATCTCCCTGACTTATTCACACCGTTATAGTAAAACGAGCCGCCCATAACTCCTGTGAGTCCGGCAACGCTGCCGCTTATGAGCGCATCCGGCGCGGCAACAGCCTGTATATCCTCTGATACCGATACGACAGCAGCCCTTGACGGAGCCGGCGCGGCGCATGGAAACTCGGCGGCGGTCATATTCGTCATAGCCTCCATCGCGCCGCGCCCGGGGCGGCGAGTGCGGTCAAGCCCGTAGAAACGGTATGTGCCGCGGCTTTTTAAGCTGTCATTCTCCGGGTTCTCCCTCAGGTACATCGCTATCCACCTCCGCAAGCCGCGCTATGGCGCCCTCAATATCGTTTATGAGCTGTCCCTTGCCCTTGAAATCCATATTCTTCAGCACGATCCGCGCCTGCTCCAGATTCTGCGGCAGGAAAAAGCCCGCGTTCCATAGCGTGAGCGCGGTCTCGTTCTGCTGCTCCTGAGTGAACGGATCCTCCGCCTGCGGAACGACCTCGATATCGAACTCCACCGGACGGCTTTTATAGCTGCCGTCAGAGGGATCGAACGCGCTCCTTTTGAGCATTCTGTTGCTGAACGCGATGAACTCCCTTTTGCCCGGCTCGGAATCGACGCGGAAGGTGCGCTCGTCGTTATAGAACTGGCGGATGAGCTCAATGGTCATGAAGATGAGCTCCTTGTACACATCATATGTGCCGGCGATCATCTTCCTCGACCGCTTCTCGCCCGTCTCGCGCAGAGCCTTGATCGCCGATGCCGCCGTCACGCCGCCGGTGGTCTGTCCCTGCTGGAAGTCGCGGTTTGCAAGAAGCTCCTTCAGCTCCGCCTTTTTGTTCTCGCGGTGAATGATGGGATTGGCGGTGAGCGAGGTCGAAACAATGGGCTTTGCCGCCTCTTCTATGTCCCCCTCTATGCTCACTATGTCGCGGTCTATATCGGAGAACTCCTCAACATTTATCCCGCTCGACCGCTTTGAAAAATATCTCTGCCGCGCGGTTATCATCACATTCTTGGTGATGGCGTTATCGAGCTTATCTATCTGTATCTGCGTAGCCTTGCCGATATCGAGCATACCGAATCCGAAGGGGCAGTCCTCGATGGGGTACATGTTGTCGATAACGACCGGGTAGAGCCCGTGATCGTAGAGCCCGTTTTCATACCCGTCCATGTCCTCGGTCGCCTCGATGATAACGCCCTTGCACAGCTTCATCATATGCAGCGTGCCGTCCGCCTTTTTATAGTAGCAGTCGAGCACCTCGCAGCGGTTCGTGAGCTTATATGACGAGGCGATGCCCTCTATCTCGCAATCGCCGGTAAAGAGCGGCTCGAACTGCGGGTACTGTCCCTTCAATACCTCGTTATCCACCGCTGCTGAGATGAACATGAAGCGGCTGTCCTGAACATTTTTAAGATGCATATCTATATATATGTCCATCAGATCCACCGCGCGGATATCTATGCTCTTTTCCGCGCCGTCATAGAAAACGCCGTAGATGGCGGTGCCGTATTTGAGCTTGTTGAGATTGTTCGTGTTATACACGCGCCTGAACCGGCACATCTCCATCTGTACCGGCAGCAGCTTTGAAAGCGCCTCTGCCGCCTCCGTTCCGTCCGGCTCGCGCTCTAAGATATGCGGCACCGGATAGCTTGAGGACGCGTCCGCTGCGGCATTGTCGATACACGCGAAAAGCAGCGGCGTTCCGCAGTCGGGACGGCGCATGAGCCGCCCGGAATCCTTATCATAAAACGAGCGGTAATACCGCTCGTTGTCGCGGACGCGGGCTATATAGCTCTCGCGGTCGGAGCGGTAGGTCTCATAGCAGCGGAGCGCTGCCGAGCGCGTATCCTCCGCTACGCGCCCGGTATAGATAAACTCCGCCATCACAGCTCAGCAAGCGCCGCCTTGCCCGGGCGCATGATGGCGCTCTCGGTCTGCGTGCGGATCTCCGCCTGCAGCTCGCGGCTGTGCGAGATGACCTCGGCTACAATTGCCGGCACCTCGACGGGACGGTCATACTGGATCTGATACATCCTGCCGTTCACGCCGACAACGGTTTCTGTGTCCCCGACAACATTATCGGGCTTCGGTATGATGACGGTGACGCGCTTTTCCGCCTCCGCCGCTTTATTTGTCTTTGCCATAACTATTTACCCCCTATCATCAACCAAGGCTCGCCAGCGACTCGATCCTCGCCATCTTCGTCTGCTCCAGGATCTTAAAGAATCTGTAGCCCTTCCAGCCGACGGTGCCGCGCTGATTGAGCGGATCGCCCGTTCCGGCGGAGCCGAGATCCTTATTTATGATCTCCACAGTCCTGTCGCCGGATGTGCCGAAGGCGTTCTTGCCGAGGATGACGGTGGAATAGATATTCTTACCGTTTGCCGCCTCGCCGGATGTCCCCTGATAACCCTCACCGTCGTAGACCTTCATATCCGGCTCGATGAACTCATTCGACGCTCCTGTGATCGTGAGATAAGCCGATCCGTTTGAGCCTGCTGTCGCTCCGGTCACAGTGTAAGCTTTACCGTTGATATTTAC
>CAMNAT010000096.1 GCA_946531785.1 uncultured Oscillospiraceae bacterium | reverse complement strand
GCGTCGGCAACATTATTGTCGATAATGAGTATGAGCTTGAAATGCTCAACGCAATTGCGCGTGAGCGCGGCGTTGTGCAGAGCATAATGTTCCGCATAAAGCCAGGTATCGACGCGCATACGCATGATTTTATTCGCACCGGTCAGATAGACTCAAAGTTCGGCGTGGCTCTGGAAAACGGCGAGGCGTTTGAGATATATAAGTGCGCATGTGAGCTGGAAAATGTCAACCCGGACGGATTGCATTGTCATATCGGCTCACAGATATTTGATGTCGCTCCGTTCTGCGAGGCGGCAGAGGTCATGATGAGATTTGCCGGAGAGCTCAAGGAAAAGCTTGGGCTTAAAATAAACAAGCTCAACCTCGGCGGCGGCTTTGGGATAATGTACACAAAGAACGATGACCCGATAGAGTATGATGAATACATAAAGAGTGTGGCGGATGTTGTGAAGCGCGAGGCGGAAAGATATGGTCTTGAGGTTCCGTTCATGCTCATGGAGCCGGGACGCTCGATAGCGGCACCGGCTGGGATAACCCTTTATACGATAGGCAACATCAAGGATATAAAGGGCGTAAGGAAGTATGTTTCCGTTGACGGCGGCATGGGTGATAACCCAAGATATATCCTGTATCAGTCCGAATATACCGCAGTCGTTGCAAACAAGGCTGGTGATGAGGCGACAGATACAGTGACCATCGCCGGTAAGTGCTGCGAGAGCGGTGATCTTATACAGGAGAACACGAGAATTGCTCCGGCAATGCCCGGGGATATCCTTGCGGTGCTTGCAACGGGCGCATATAACTATTCAATGGCATCGAACTATAACAGGATCCCGCGTCCGGCAATGGTAGTGGTAAAGGACGGCGAGGCAAAGGAGATAGTCCGCCGTGAGACATATGAGGATATTATCAGAAATGATGTTATTTGATAAGCTTAAAAAAATCACAGCATTCAGTCTTGCTACGGTTGTTTCGGCGGCAGTCTTAGCATCCTGCGGAAATAGCGCAGAGACCACTCAGGACAGAAAAGCTAAGGCGGAGCAGACCACAAGCGATTATTTCAATGCGGTCATAACTATGGATAAGAATAAGGCTGACGCGCTTGCAGAGCAGGGAGTAACATCTGTGTTCAACGGACTTATAGACAACTGCCTGCATGATGATATACTCTATGTCATCGAATATTATCCGGATGTATTCGAGCCGGTGAAGAGCGATCTGTCAGCGCTTGTGAGCTATGATCTCAATACGATACAGATCGATAAAGAAGACGGCAGAGCGGTGATCGATGTAACATTGAATGTGCGTGATGTAAAAACAAGCGAAAAGCCCGATTCGGAATCCATGCAAAGAATATATTTCGGCTTTGGGCTGGGCGATACGGATGCAAGGTATGAAGCATACGCAAAAAAGACCGGCATGAGCGTCACAGATGTTAAGGCGAAGTATACCGATAAAGCTGACTTCAACAAAGAGTTCATAAAAGTGTTTGCAGAAGAATACAGAAGCTATTTTTCGGCGTATGTAAAAAATGCCGCGGATCTTGCAAAGCTTTGCGATTATCCGGTAAGAATGTACGCGACACTGCAAAAGGATGGAAGCTATCATTTTACCGAGGCAAGAAGATTGGATATATGATCGACATGGGCTGCAGCAGTGCTGCAGCCCGTTTGCTTTAATTGACGCGTTGACTAAGATATTTTTCTTTGGTCGCCATACCGCCGCGGATATGCCGCTCGGCCTTGTTTTTGTCAAGGATCGCTTTGCAGCGCCGGTAAAGATCGCGGTTTACGGTCAGGAGCCGCTCATGCACATCCTTATGTACAGTGCTTTTACTGACATTAAACACCTTTGCCGCAGCGCGGACGGTGGAGTTGTTATCGATTATGTATTGCGAGATCTCGATCACCCGATCTTCAATATAGTCCTTCATAGCTACCCCCAAATTAGAAATTTTCTGTACAATATATGAGGCGTCGGGCAGGAATATTACGGGATAAATAACCGTATTTTTTGTTTATTATTGATATTACAGGAAACTGTATATCATCAAAAAAGGGGTTGATGCTGCCTTTTTGTGTGAATATGTGTTTTATGATCAATATGCGCTATATAAATAAAAATATCGTATGCTTTACGCATATCATGCGCCTATTGCCCAAAGTTTTCTTGCGTGCTTGAAAAACAGCGGATTTCTGTGGTAAAATATTCAGGCAAAAAACAGAAGGAGAAAAGAAAATGCCGAAAAACCAATTTGAAAGAATGATGTTTGCTCTGATAACGGTCATCATAACCGTTCATGCGTTTGTGTTCTATAACCTTTATGTGGTAAACGGAAGCACGCTGATGTCGGTGACTGGAGAGGGGACCGTGCTCGGAGCGATAAACAAGATGGGCGGAGTATATATGTTCGGAAGAAACCTGCCGATATGGGCGGTCATACTTACGGAGTTCTGCCTTGCGTACATATTAGAGATTGCTATGGGCAGCCCTTGCTCGTTTGGGCTTGCGTGCAATGTCTTTGATATGAAGACCACGAATCCGGTGCTGTTCGAGACAGCGATAATCTGCTCGACCGTATGCCTGATGTGCCCGGCAATGAGCTTCCTTGCGGCGTGGATGTATTACCCGTATTATACGGGCTTTAATATCTTCACACTGCTTGCAAACTGGTTCAAGCTTGTGTGCTTCAATTTCCCGTTTGCGCTGTTCTCGCAGCTGTTCTTCATACAGCCGCTTGTAAGGACGATATTCAAAGCGACATTTGCTAAAAACAGATAAAAAAGCGGATCCGTTGATTTGGATCCGCTTTTTCGTTAACGCGTTAAAATTACCTGCAGGGAGTATCGCTTTTATATTTAACCTCAATTTTACATAGCGGTACTGTTCAAATTTACATTACTATGTTATAATGGTATCATCAGGAGTGTGATAATATATGCTTATATATGTGGTTGAAGATGAAGAGAGCATCAGAGAGCTTGAAAGCTATGCTCTTGAAAAGAGCGGCTATGAGGTACAGTGCTTTGAAAATTCGAATGATTTTTATGATTCAATAAAAGTACAGACTCCCGATCTGATACTGCTTGACATTATGCTGTCCGATGATGACGGGCTTACGATACTCGGCAAGCTCCGCAGAGAGGCTGCTTTTTCAAAAATACCTGTTATCATCATTTCGGCAAAGACTACTGAGCTTGACCGTGTAAAAGGACTTGATATGGGTGCTGATGATTATATGTGCAAGCCGTTCAGCGTTATGGAAATGGTCAGCCGCGTTAAGGCAAGGCTGCGAGGTGTTCAGAATAACGACAGCGGCGTTTTATGTTTTGAGAATATCTTGATGTCAGAGGATACACGGACGGTGAGAGCGGGAGATGTGCATGTGGAGCTCACATATAAGGAATATGAACTTCTTAAACTGTTTCTGATAAATCCGAGGATCGTGTTGCGGCGTGATGACATACTTGACAAGATTTGGGGACATGACAGCACAGGGCGCACTCTTGATGTACATATCCGAACGCTGAGAAGCAAGCTCGGCGAATACGGGAAATATATCAAAACAGTCCGTAATGTAGGCTATAAGCTGGATAAGGACGAGTGATATGGAAAGAAAGATAGTACTCAGCTTGTTTTATATGGGCATCATCACGGCGATCGTGGGCATAGCGATAACCACTTTTGCGTATTACGGATTTTTCCGCAGAGAGGTAGAGGAAAACCTCGTTCACGAATGCAGGCTTGTAGCAGACAGCTATGATAAAATCTCCTCGCCTGACGAGCTTGAAAAGTTTTCGGGAGAGGATTTTCGCATCACGCTGATAGATAAATACGGTAATGTTATGTATGAAAGTGATGCGGATCAGCTGACAATGGCAAATCACCTCGACAGACCGGAGATAATATCAGCCGCTGAAACAGGAACGGGCAGCGATACCCGTCTTTCTGATACGCTTGGAACCGAGGATCACTATTATGCTGTAAGACTTAATGATAACAGTATACTGCGTGTTTCTATCCGGACGGATTCTATCATTGCATTGTTTGAACATTCTTTGCTTATAATCATATTTATTGTTATCGGCATAATCATCTTGTCGCTCGTTATATCGGTCAAGCTGACCGAAAAGCTGATAGCGCCGCTTAAAAGGATACCTGAAATGCTCGAAAAGAATATGACTGTTACCAATGCCGATATATACCCGGAAGTCGTACCGCTTGTAGAGGAGATACGCGATATAAGAAATACGCAAAGCGAAATGCGGCAGGAATTCACTGCAAATGTATCTCATTAGTTGAAAACGCCGCTGACATCCATTTCGGGTTATGCCGAACTCATCGAATCAGGTATGGCTCAAGGTGAGGATAGCGTGGAGTTTGCGGGCAAGATCAAAAAGGAGTCTGCCCGTATGCTGGCACTGATAGGTGATATATTAAGACTTTCCGAGCTTGACAGCATTGATGATTCACCGCTTGATGAAGAGGTCGATCTGAAAGCCGTTGCTGAGGAGTGCCGGGATCGACTTTTACAGCAGGCGGAAAACCGTGGCATCAGGATCACTGTCAGCGGAGAAAGAACAGCTATAAATGGAAACAGGGATGAGATCGGCGAGCTTGTATACAACCTTGTGGATAATGCGATAAAGTATAACCGTGAGTACGGTAACATCGAAATCGAGATAAGCGGCAGGAAGCTGACCGTAACGGATACAGGTATCGGAATACCGCGGGAAAGTATACCTCGGATATTCGAGCGTTTTTATCGTATCGACAAAAGTCGCAGTCGTGCAAAAGGCGGCACAGGGCTTGGGCTTTCGATCGTTCGGCATATTGCAGAACATCACGGTGCGGATATAAATGTTGAAAGTACAGTTGGTGTGGGGACAAGCATCACTGTGGAATTTAAGTAATTAAGAATGTTTTGGAGGTTATGATATGAACATCTTTTCAATATGTACCATGTGCGGAGGACTTGCGTTCTTCCTGTTCGGTATGCATGTTATGTCCCGGAGTCTGGAAAAGATCGCCGGCGGCAAGCTGGAATCGACCTTGAAGAAAATGACATCCAATCCGTTCAAGAGCCTTGCCCTCGGTGCAGGCATCACCATAGCTGTGCAGTCCTCGTCAGCAATGACGGTCATGCTGGTGGGGCTTGTCAATTCGGGCATCATGCAGCTTGAACAGACGGTCGGCGTTATCATGGGTTCTAACATTGGCACAACGCTGACAGCGTGGCTGCTCAGTACTGCTGGGATAAAGAGCGACAACATATTAATATCAATGCTAAAACCTGAAAACTTCGCGCCGATCGTTGCCCTTGTCGGCATCGTTATGATCATGATGAGCAAAAAGAAGAAGCGTCAGGACATCGGTACGATTATGGTGGGTTTTGCGGTGTTGATGTATGGTATGGAGCTGATGAAGGACGCTGTCTCACCTCTTGCGGAAAGTGCGTGGTTTACAAAACTGCTGACCGCTTTTGAAAATCCGCTTCTCAGCGTTTTGTTCGGCGCTGTTTTTACCGGCGTGATACAGTCCTCAGCTGCATCTGTTGGTATCTTGCAGGCTCTGTCACTGACAGGCACAATCTCTTACAGAATGGCTATCCCCATCATCATGGGACAGAATATCGGTACTTGTGTGACGGCGCTTCTGTCTTCTATCGGTGTAAACAAGAATGCGAAGCGTGTGACAGTGGTGCATATGTCATTCAATATCATAGGTACGGTCATTTGCCTTGCCGTATTCTACGGATTTGATGCTATGATACATTTCAGCTTTGTGGATAAGCCTATCGGTGCGGTGGAAATAGCCGCCGTACACTCAATATTTAACATGGTTACCACCCTGATACTTCTGCCATTCACTGATCAGCTCGTGAAGATGGCAAACAGGATCATACCGGATTCAAAGGGGAAAGAAAAGAGCGTTCTGCTTGATAAGCGCTTGATATCCACACCGCCACTTGCTGTTTCGCAGTGTAGAGAAAGAACTGTCGAAATGGCGCTCACTGCCAAGGAGGCCTTGCAGGAGGCTATGACGGCGATGTTTGATATCAATGATAAAGCGGTTCAAAGCATTGAGGATAAGGAGCAGATGCTAGACGATATGGAGGATAAGCTGTCAACATTCCTTTTAGAGCTGTCATCGGTCAGCCTGACAGATCATGACAGTCGTATTGTCACAGAGCTTTTCCATTGTATCAGTGACTTTGAACGCATCAGCGATCACGCTATCAATATGATAGAGACCGGCAGGGAAATGAAGGAAAGCGGTCAGGAGTTCTCCGAAAATGCAAAAAACGATTTTACCACGCTCTTCGCTGCGCTGACCGAAATATCTGAAATAACTGTGAAAGCGTTTTCCGCAGAAGATCCTGTTATGGCGTTCAATGTTGAACCTCTTGAAGAGGTCATCGATGATCTCACCAAAACGATAAAAGATAAGCATATTGAAAGGCTTCGCAAAGGTGAATGCAGTCCGGAGCTTGGTGTTTACCTATCCGATCTGCTGATAAACTGTGAGAGAGTGTCCGATCATTGCTCAAATATTGCAGTATCCATTATTCAGATATCAAAGTCGAGTATGAACAGCCATGATTATCTCAGCGGCTTGAAAGCAGAAAGGTCACCGCAGTTTGTTGAGAGTTACCTTGCTTACGGACAGAAATACAGGTTAGCGGCAGAATGAAAGTATGCGAATCGCCGCGATAATCTTAAGACGGATCTGCTGTTTCGTTATTTCCGAGAACCTCCGAGTCGCTCCGTTTTATGTGATTGCCGATTATTTCGGAAAGGTCGGTGACCGTAACGAACGCGCTGAAGTCACTGGCGTGTACTATCCGCTTTATCGCGGAGATCTCCATTCGGGTTATTACGCAGTAGAGAACATCTTTTTTTCCGCTTACAAGTCCGTTTCCTTCGATCATGGTACAGGTCCTGCCAAGCCGGCGGTATATCTCTTCCGCCAGTTTGCTGCCGTTATCGGTTATTATCATTATCGCTCTGCCTTGTTCAAGACCTTCTTCGACAAGGTCTATCACCTTGAAGGTTATGAAATATGTAAGCAGGCTGTACATGGCTCTGTCCCAGCCGAACAATATCCCGGCAACTGAGTAGATGATAATGTTTGCAAACAATATTATCTGTCCTGTAGAGAACGATGTGCGCTTGCTGATAAGGAGCGCAATTATCTCTGTTCCGTCAAGGCATCCGCCGAATCGGAGCACGATACCCACACCGCCGCCGAGTATAATGCCGCCGAACACGACCGCCAGCAGCGTCTGCTCGGTCGCCTCGCTGAAGTAGTGCTCGAATACAACGAGCAGCAGCGAGAAGACTATCATGCCGTATATCCCGCGGACGAAAAAGCCTTTTCCGAGCTGCTTTAATCCGATCATAAGGAACGGAAGGTTCAG
>CAMNAT010000095.1 GCA_946531785.1 uncultured Oscillospiraceae bacterium | reverse complement strand
CCGAGCTTTACCGTAACAGCTCCTGTGATAACCGGAGTTTTGGTAACAAAGTATTGTCTGTCACCATCAGAGGTCACAGTCCATGTGACCTCACCATTTGATGCAGCCGAATCGTTGGCAAGCTCCGCCACAAATCCGGTAGCCTTGCTGCCGTCATCGCCCATCATGGGAATGACCCCTCCCCTCAGTCTCAGAACAAGATGCAGAGTCGATTCCTTTTGGATATTATAGTCTGCAAGAGTCCTTCCGTCCTCCAGCTGCTTTCCGGCAAAGATCAGCCGCTGCTTATCGGGCGGGATGCCTTCCTTCTCCTGTATCTTCTGCTTGATGTTTTCGATGGTGTCGCTGGACTCCACCTCAAGCGTAACGGTCTTACCGGTAAGCGTCCGCACAAATATCTGCATCGCGTTTGCCGTCACGGACACCGCCATAACCGCGACCAGCACCGCCAATGCGACTGTTTTTTTCAACATCTTCACTTGTGTTCCCTCCTCATTTATTATTCGTTATATTAATAATATCATAATATGCCAAGAAATGCAATGTTTTTGTCAGAAAAGAATGGTTGTTGATTTAAACAGATATTATGCAATGCCTATGACACAAAGCAAAAGCATTTACATCATGTTTAGTTAATCACCTTTTAAGGGGGTATAAATCAATTAATTTTCGATTTATACCCCCTTAACCTTGATTTTTCTCTTTATCGGTGTTATAATAAATACGATATAAATCACAGGAGGGATTGCAATGAAGCTTTATAAAAGACAATATTATATCGATAAGATAAAAGGCTTTTATGACAGCGATCTTATAAAAGTCATTACAGGGATACGCCGCTGCGGTAAATCGTGTTTTCTGCTTACCGTTATCGAAGATCTGAAAGCCCGCGGCGTTAATGAGAAGGACATTATATATTTGAACCTTGACAAGAGGGGCTTTAAAAGTATTAAAACGGCAGATCAGCTTGAAACTTGCATCGACCGGTATTTATCAGATGATGATTTCAAATATATTTTTATAGACGAGATCCAGAATGTAAAGGGTTTTGAAGAGGTTATCAACGCCTATCGCGAGGATGGCGGCTTTTCCATCTTCATAACGGGCTCGAATTCTTATCTGTTAAGTGGAGAGCTTATAACCAAGCTTACCGGAAGATATATAGAAATAGAGATGTTCCCGCTCAGCTTCCATGAATATCTTGAAATGAAAAAATATATGGGGATCGCCGTTCGGGATCTGCGCAACGAATTTACTGAATATATCCGGCTTGGCGGATTCCCAAAGCTGCTTGAACTTACCTCTGATCAGGATAAGGAGCTTTATGTTGAGTCTGTTATTTCACAGATTCTTGACAAGGATGTTACAGGTCACCGTAAAATACGCAATCGTTCTGTATTTGATAAAGTAATGAACTATGCTATAAACAATTTTGGCTCTACCGTTAGCTTATCCTCGCTTGCCGGATATCTTAAAAACACAGAAGGTATCTCTGTAAAGCCGGAGACATTAGACAGATATATAAAAATACTGGAAAACGCAAAAATACTTTATAAATGTCCGAGGTTTGATATTAAATCGAAAAAGTCATTGAGGGGAGAGCAGAAATACTATCTTGCCGACCTAAGTATATATTTTTCAAGAAACACTGACGGGCGCATAAACTACGGTCCTGCACTTGAAAACATTATGTATACCTATCTGCGCTCTAAGGGATATAAAATAAGCGTAGGGCGTATCGGTAATCTGGAATGCGACTTTATTGTTAGAAGATCCGGCGAGTACGGATATATACAGGTTGCGATGACTATCATGGAACGGGAAACAGAGGAAAGAGAGTATAAACCGTTCAGAATAATAAAGGATAACTATGCAAAATATCTTTTTACAATGGATGAGCTGTTGCAGAAAAGAGACGGCGTGCTGCACAAAAACATGGCAGACTTCATGGCAAAGAACGAGGAGCTTCTATAAACTGCAATAAAATGCCAAGAAATGCAATGTTTTTTGCAATATAATATTAGAATATTCTGCATTTGTGTGCTACAATTAAATCATAATGAATGGGATCGGAGGCATAATATGCTCATAACCAAAAACACGAAGATCAAATATTCCGACACGCGCTCCGCGGTGAAGTATGCGGTGGAGATGCTGGAGCGGGATATAGCAAAATGCTTTGACGACGACAGCGCGCCGTCGAGCGAGATAAGGCTCATAAGGCAGAGCGGCATCGCGGACGAGGACTTTGTCCTGACTGCCGCCGATGACGGCATCACAATTGCCGCGGATGATGAGCTCGGCTTTGTCTACGGACTTATATACATAAGCCGCGAATTCCTTAGGATCCTGCCGTTCTGGTTCTGGCTCGATCAGAAGATCACAACGCGCGGCAGCGCGGAGGTAAAAAACGGCGAATACCGCCCGGTAAAGCCGGCGGTGAAATACCGCGGCTGGTTCATAAACGATGAGGTGCTCATAATGCGCTGGGCACCGGAGGGCGATTCGGAGCTGCCGTGGCGGATGGCGTTCGAGGCGCTCCTGCGCTGCGGCGGAAACATAGTTATCCCCGGCACGGACAAAAATTCACGGCTGCACCGTCAGCTTGCATCCGACATGGGACTCTGGATAACCCAGCATCACGCCGAGCCGCTCGGCGCGGAGATGTATGTCCGCAGATACCCCGGCGAGAGCCCGAACTATTTTGAGAACAAGGATCGGTTCCACGGCCTGTGGCGCGAGGCGGTAGAGGAGCAGAAAAATATGAAGGTCGTCTGGAGCCTCGGCTTCCGCGGTCAGGGCGACTGCCCGTTCTGGGCTCAGGACACAAGCGGCAGATACGACACCGACGAAAAGCGCGGCGCGCTGATCTCCGAGATCATAGATCTGCAAAAACGCATGGTGCTTGAAAAGGTCAGGAACCCCGTATTCTGCACCAACCTCTACGGCGAGGTCATGGAGCTTTACGATGACGGGCATGTGAGCTTTGACGACGACATAATCAAGGTGAGCGCAGACAACGGCTTTGGCAAGATGGTCACGCGCCGCCGCGACAACCACACCGCTCGGATCTCATCAATGCCGGCGGAGCCGGTGGAGCATGGCGGGATATACTACCATGTTTCGTTCTACGATCTGCAGGCGGCGAACCACATAACCATGCTGCCCAACTCGGTGGACTTTGTAAACCACGAGCTTGACGAGGTCAAAAAAATGAACATGACCGACTTCTGGGTGATAAACTGCTCGAACATCCGACCTCACGCGTACTTCCTTGATGCGGTGGCGAAGAAGTGGAACGGCATGGATATCTCAGACGGATCTCAAAGCGTTGAATTTGCCCGCGACTACTACGACGGCAGCGAGGGAGCAGCGGAATGCCTCAGCACCTATCACGACGCTATGATGGCATACGGCGCACATCCCGACGAGCACTGCGGCGAGCAGTTCTATAACGAAAACCTGCGGATGCTTGCAAACCATATAATCCGCGGCAATATGCCCAAATGCAGCGGCATGGAATGGCTGACCGGCGATATGGCACTTGAAAAGCAGATACGGTTTTTCTGCCGCATGTGCATGACGGGACTCGTTAAGCTCAGAGCATACCTCGACAAATGCCTTGAGGTGAGCGCGGCACTTGACAGCCGCCTGTTTGACTCGACCATACTTTTGCAGGCAAAAATACATTATCACTGCTGCAACGGCGCGGATCTGTTCGGCAAGGCATACGGGCATTACAAAAACAAGAACTGGTTCAAGGCGTTCATGATCTTCGGCGATGCCGCCGCGGAATTTGAAGCTGCGAACAAAGCGATGCGCGACTCCGAATACGGCATCTGGCAGGGCTTCTACTTTAACGAATGCTTTGCCGACTGCAAGCATACGGCGTATATTATAAAAAAGCTCATGGGCATAGCCCGCGAGCACGGCGACAACGCGCGGCATGACAAGTGGTACCGCGAGATAATGTACGCGCCGGAGGACAGAGGGGTCTACACACTTTTAGTAAACGATAACCATATGGAGGACTGGGACCTATACCTTGCCGCCAAGGACAGGATCGGCGAGGATAAGTACGAGCTCCCCATAATAAATTGGAAATAAAAGAAAGGACGAAAAACAATGAAACTGTCAGTTGAGGGTATCAGAAACAGAGCCGAATGGCTCGAAAAGGGCATACGCCTGCCGGAGTTCGACATAGCGGCAGTGCGCGAGGAGACCGCGAAAAACCCGGAATGGGTGCATTTCGGCGCTGGCAACATCTTCCGCGGCTTTATCGGCTCAATCTCGCAGTCACTTCTGAATCAGGGGCTTGCAAAGACCGGAATAATCGCGGTAGAGAGCTTTGACTTTGACATAATAGACAAGATATACACACCGTTCGACAGCCTGACGCTCAATGTGCTTATGGGCAAGGAGCTCGACATGGAGGTGCTCGCCGGCATCGCCTGCGGCGTGAAGGCGACCGACTATGACAGGCTCTATGACATAGCAGTGCAGCCGTCGCTGAAAATGATCAGCTTCACCATAACCGAGAAGGGCTACGCGGTGACGGGCGCTGACGGCAAGCTCATGGGCATAGTACAGGCGGACATAGAAAACGGCATCGAAGCGCCGAAGCACACTATGAGCATAGTCGCGGCAATGCTGTATAAGAGATTCAAGGCAAACGGCAAGCCGGTAGCGGTGGTGAGCATGGACAACTGCTCGCACAACGGCGAAAAGCTCATGGCGGGCGTTATGACGGTAGCGAAGGCATGGGCTGACGCTGGCAAGGTGGAGAAGGATTTTATCGGCTATCTTGAAAACACCGTTTCGTTCCCGTGGAGCATGATCGACAAGATCACGCCGCGCCCCAACGACAGCATACAGGCGAAATTAGAGGAGCTCGGCGTTGAGGATATGGCGCCGGTCATCACGAGCAAGGGCACATATATAGCGCCGTTCGTGAACGCGGAGGTGCCGCAGTACCTCGTCATCGAGGACGACTTCCCCAACGGCAGGCCACAGCTTGAAAAGGCGGGCGTTTATCTCACCACCCGCGAGACCGTAAACAAGGCGGAGACCATGAAGGTCACGACCTGCCTGAACCCGCTGCACACAGGGCTTGCAGTTTACGGCTGTCTTTTAGGCTACACCACGATCTGGGAGGAAATGAAGGACAAGGCGCTTGTGAACCTTGTAAACAAGATCGCAGCCGAGGGCATGAAGGTCGTTATAGACCCGGAGATCATCGATCCGCAGAAGTTCGTGAACGAGGTAATCGGCGAAAGGCTCCCGAACCCGTACATGCCGGACGCGCCGCAGAGGATCGCGACCGACACCTCGCAGAAGATTCCCGTTCGCTACGGCGAGACGATAAAATCATATATGCGATCGGCGGAGCTTGATCCCTCACAGCTCGAAGCTATACCTACTGTTATAGCGGGCTGGTTCAGATATCTGCTCGCAATAGACGATGAAGGCAACGCGTTCGAGCCGAGCGCGGACCCGATGCTTTCTGAGATGCAGGCTAAGCTCTCAGGCGTTGAGTTAGGCAAGCCGGAGACCGCAGAGGGCGTACTCAAGAACATCCTCACCAACGAGGTACTGTTCGGCACAGACATGTACAAGGCAGGACTTGGCGAGAAGATAGAAAAGAAGTTTGCCGCATTGCTTGAGGGCAAGGGCGCGGTTAGAAAAGTTTTAGAGAGCTTATAATAAGGAGGTTGATCTATTATGAAAATGACGATGCGTTTTTACGGAAAGGATTACGACAGCGTAACGCTGGAGCAGCTCAGACAGATCCGATATGTTGAGGGACTTATAAGCACCCTCTACTACAAGCAGGCGGGAGAGCTTTGGGAGCGCGACGAGATACGCGCGCTGAAGAACGATATTGAGGGCGCGGGACTGGAGCTTTCGGGTATCGAGAGCGTGAACATCCATGACGCGATCAAGATCGGCACACCCGACCGCGATATGTACATAGAGAACTACATAAAGACGCTTGAAAACCTCGGCGAGGAGGGCATCGACCTTGTATGCTACAACTTCATGCCGATCTTCGACTGGACACGCAGCGAGCTTGCAAAGCCGCGTCCGGACGGCTCGACGGTGCTCGCATACGACCAGAGCGTTGTTGATAAGATAAACCCCGACAACCTGAAGGAGTACATGGACGCGAACTCAAACGGCTTCGTTATGCCCGGCTGGGAGCCGGAAAGACTCGGCAAGCTCAAGGAGCTGTTCGAGGCGTACAAGGATGTTGACGCGGAGAAGCTGTTCAATAACCTCGTATATTTCTTAAAGGCGATCATGCCGACCTGCGAGAAGTACGGCATCAAGATGGCTATCCACCCCGACGATCCGGCATGGAGCGTGTTCGGGCTTTCGAGAATAATCACCTGCAAGGAGAACCTCCTGCGGATGCTCAACGCGGTTCCCTCGGTATATAACGGCGTGACCTTCTGCATGGGCTCTCTCGGCTCGAACCCTGACAATGACCTTGTTGACCTTGTTCATGCCTTAAAGGGCAGGATACATTTTGCGCATATCCGCAACCTGAAGCACACAGCGCCCGGTCAGTTCGAGGAGGCGTGCCACCTCTCCGCAGACGGCTCATTCGACCTTGCGGCAGTGGTAAAGGCGCTCCACGATGACGGCTTTGACGGCGTTATCCGCCCCGACCACGGCAGAATGCTCTGGGGCGAGAAGGCTATGCCCGGCTACGGTCTCTATGACAGAGCGCTCGGCGCGGCATACATCTGCGGACTCTGGGAAATGGTATCAAAATCCTGATAGCAATCAATAATAATAAAGCCTTCTCCTTGGGGATTGGGGTGTCAAAAGGTCGGTTTTGACACCCTAATTCCTTGGGAGAAGGCTATTATGATACAGTCCCCTCGATTATTCCTTTATTGCTTTATTCCAACGCGCCGATAGAACGCAGGGTGTCAAGTATCCTGTCAACATCCGCGGAAATGACCTCGCGCGGCGCGTCATATCTTGCGCACATTGCGTCAACTATATCATCGCGGCTGACCTCCTCTGAGAGCATGTCCACGATAAACGCAGCCGTTGCGTTGCTGCGCACTATCCCGTTGAACACCTCGCCGCCCTCGGCTACCATCACCTGCGTGTCGTCTATCTGCTGCGTTATAAATTCTGATCTTAGCTTCATCTGATCTTCTCCTGTCCTCTTTATACCGCTGAAACACTCAGCATATATCTATCTGACTATCCCTATCAGCCTTTTTTCCGTTTACTACACTTCGCAGTGCCATACGCGTCATATACTCCTTTATTTTACGGCAGTTCGGTTCAAGCACCGGACATTTTGAAAACGGAGTACATTCCGGCAAGAAAACACAGTCCCTGCATTTTTCGCGCACCGCTCCAACATCAGTAAACATCTTGATATTTTCAGGAGCCGTTGTGCCGCTTTGCACATCTCCGAACGATGTTCCCGGTATGCAATGCTCGCATTTATATAAACGCCCGTCAGCGGCTA
>CAMNAT010000094.1 GCA_946531785.1 uncultured Oscillospiraceae bacterium | reverse complement strand
GGCAGTCTTTATTTTCTTTTCGCGGTTCCATCTGCGCTGCTGCTCGACAACGCCTTCAAGCCGCTGTATCTCCCGCATAGTATTTTTATAGCTGCGCTCCTCAGTCTTTTTCTCGACCTCGCGCTGCTTTAAATACTCGCTGTAGCCGCCGGTATATGTCCTGAGCCGGCCGTTTGACATCTCAAAGGTGCGATTTGTGACCTTATCAAGAAAATATCGGTCATGCGATATGATGATGAACGAGCCGCGCCATGAATTCAGAAAATCCTCCAGCCACTCAACAGACTCGATATCAAGATGGTTCGTAGGCTCATCAAGAAGCAGCATATTTGCATCAGACAGCAGCAGCCGCGCAAGCGCTATCCTTGTTTTCTGCCCGCCGGAAAGTCCGTCCACGCGCCGCGAAAAGTCCGCCTCGGCAAAGCCGAGCCCCGTCAGTGCTGAACGTATGCGGCTTCTGTACTGGTAGCCGTCAAGCGCCTCAAAGCGCTCCTGCAGAGCAGTCTGCCGCGCGACAAGCGCGTTTGTGTCGCCCAAGCCTTTCTCAAGCGAAAAGCGGATATCCTCCAGCTCATGCTCTATGCTGATCTCCTCACTGAACGCGCCGAGCATCTCGTCCATTATGGTGTTCTCGCTCTCAATACAGCTGTACTGGTCGAGGTAGCCTATCTTTGTCAGCTTATTCATATACAGCTCGCCGCTGTCGTACTCTATCTCATTATTTATTATCTTAAAAAGTGTTGATTTGCCCGCGCCGTTTATGCCGACAAAACCTATCTTATCCCCCTCCGCGACCTGGAACGACACATTATCAAACAAAGTCTCGTCAAGGAACATTTTTTTCAGATCACTTGCATTTATCAGTATCATTTATTATGCTCCGGAATGAAATTATATACATTATTATATCCGAAATCGGCTATCGTGTCAAGTGACAAGCAAAGACAAAAACAACAGAGCGAAAAACCGCTCTGTTGTTTATTTTGGATATTGATGTCTGCCCTACCGGTCAATTTACCGGAGCATACTCAGCATATGCATACGGTATCATGCTGTCAAGGCTGTCCCAGAGCATTGCCTTGATGGAAGCGCAGCCCTCAAAGCCCGATATATCGGTATCAAAGCCTGCGGCAGCAATCACCTTCACAAGTCTGCCGTCCGCATCATAGCCTGCGACCATCAAAGTGTCGCCGCTCTTTGCCGTTGCGGTAACATGGCTGTCTGTGATCGATACGATGCTTCTTTCCGGCTCCGGTGCCGCTTCTGTGCTGAAGGTGTATACCTCGCCCGCCTTGGCGTTCGCTATCGTATATTTACCGTTCGCAAAATCAACCGCCTTACCGTCAAGAGCCTTTATATTGCCCTTGTCATAGCCGATGGTCACATCACCGTCGACCGCTGGACCGACCTTGATCTCGGTCGCCTTGTTATCGCTCCACTTTATGCTTACCTCAGCGCCGTTCTTGGCCTTGATGCCGCTTATCTCGCCGCTGTCCCAAACCTCGGGAAGCGCCGGAAGGATGTATATATCCCCCGTCTGCGACTGCATCAGAAGCTCCATAACACCCGCCGCCGAGCCGAAGTTTCCGTCTATCTGGAACGGTGCGTGAGTATCGAACAGATTGGAATATGTCCTCTTTGCAAGCTGATAGCGGAACAGCTCAAGCGCTTTATCGCCGTCAAGCGTTCTTGCCCATAAGAGGAACTTGTTTGAGCATGACCAGCCTGTTGACTCATCACCGCGGTTATTCAAAACGACCTTTGCGCCGTTTATATATGCCTCATTATTGCGGTTTATAAGCGTTCCGGGATATAAGCCTACAAGATGCGAGATATGCCTGTGTCTCGGATCGCCCAAAGCGTTGCCCTCAGCATCGGTGTTATAGCTTACCTCCTGCTTCCACTCCTTTATCTCGCCGTCTGAGCCAAGCTCGACGGGCAGCTCCATGTGGTTTCTTATTTCCTTCCATGCAGCGACCTTATCAGCATCAACGCCAAGCGTTTCCGCCGCCGCTATAGTGTAATCGAACATTCCCGCTACAAGCTGGAGGTCGTACTTTATGCCCTCGCCTGTCGGGCCCTGCTCCGGCGAGCGGCCCTCCCATGTGGTGTAATAATAGCCGTCGGGCTACTTATCCGTTTCCGTTGTTGTACGCTTCAGGTTTGTGTACATATACTGCGTGTAGAAGTTCGCCATCTTGCGCATTATCGGATACAGGTCGTTTGCAAGCATCTCCTTATTGCCCGTTGTCTGATACATATCCCATATATTATATGCGAGCCATGCGGTATTGCCTGCCGACTGTATGCTTGTTGAGCCTGTGAGGTCGGTAGTACCCATGATAGACTGCTTTGTGTGCATGATGAACACATCATCCTCATCCGCAGTCGAATCCGCAAATGTCATTGTACCGTTTTCAAGCTTATATGATTTCGGCGTAACGCCGTAATAGTTCTTTGCAGTTATCGTTCCGGCAGGTATCTGCGAGTTGAACCAGCGTATCAGTGACTTGCCGCTGTCTAAGAGATTTGCGCCGCCCGCGAACCAGTAGTTCATCTCCATATTGATGTTTATGCAGTAGCATGAGCCCCAGATCTCCGCCGTGGACTGGCACCACTTGCCCTGAAGATTTGCAGGCATGGTGTTCGAGCGCGATGATGAGATCATCATGTACCGCGCATAGTTATAATGCAGCTCCTCAAGATGCTTGTCAAGCGCCTTATACGCGTTTGCGTCATATGTTACCTTTTCCGAGCCGCTTATGACCTTATCATACGACTTCTGCAGCTCGTCTGTCGGAGTCTGGCAGACCGTATCACCCGTAAGCGAGAATTTAACAGTGTTAAACTGCTCATGATAGTCTGCGATATGCTCCGCTTTGAGCTCGTCATAGCTCATAGCCGCCGCGCCGTTCATGCGCTCCGCTGCCTTATCTATCGCCGCCTGCACACCTCGAACGCTCTTATACGGTATCTTGCTGCTGTCTGCGGGATCAAACTGATCCTTGTCGTAATCGGTAGCCGCCGCAACTATTATTGTTACCGCTGTAGCGCCGGAAACATTTACACTGTTGTAGCCGTCGGTAACTGTTCCGTCGTCTGCTATGATCTTTATCTTTGTGCAGTACTCAAGGTCAGATTCCTGATTCCATTCAGCCTTGCCGCCCGCGGCATACGGCTCACTGTCCTTGAGCTTGCCGATCACGGTTATCTCGCCGTCCTTAACCGTTGCCTCGCCCGGGTGCATCATAACGGGATCAACAGTGAAATCAAGCGCGTTTGCTTTGTCGGCTGTGTATCTGAATACCAATACCTCCTTCGGATATGATGCAAAATACTCGCGGCTGTACTTAACGCCGTTATACTCATAATTCACATGAGCCACGCTGTCGTCAAGATCAAGGTCGCGGTAATAATTGTTTACCTTTGCGCCCTTGGGCATATTGAAGTCAACAAAGATATTGCCGACGCTCATATAGCCGTTGATGCCCTCGCTCATGTTTTTATTCACATTGTTGGGCGCAACGCTTGACTGAACGCCTCTGTAGCCTGCCGCCCAGAAGGTCTCCTCATTGAACTGTATCTGATCCTTGTCCGGAAGCCCGAAAAGCATTCCCGCCATATAGCCGTTACCTATCGGCAGAGCCTTCTGCTCCCAGTCAGCGGAATGCATATCGTAGATGCTGTTGCTGCTGTTTCCGCTCTTTGCAAGATACGCTCCGGTCTTGTACCAAAGCACATTGTTCTTTGTCTGTGCCGGATAGCTATTATCATATGTATAGCTTACATTGAGATCCTTGATATCCACCGTTACCGGATCCACACCGTATGGCACTCCTGTCGGCGAAAGCACGCCCGCGCCCATGCCGAGTCCTGATACCTTACCCGTTATCCAGTCGGAAACGAGCGGGATATTCTTATACGCCGTTTTTGCGGTCTTATATATCGCGTCAGATACGACCTCATTATTGATGTTTACTATATAAGCCCTTACCTCTGCCGCGTTCTTGAAGGTGAGCGGTGTCTTTACCTCTGTAACGCCCGCTGTTGCGCCGTCAAGCGAAACTCTTGTTTCCGCGATCACGATGCCGTTTGCATCTGTCGCTTTTACAACAGCTTTATATCCCGACGATACCTTATCGGTGGCTATCACTATACCGTCAATACCCTCGGCTGATGCGAGATCTGCCGCGCAGTTTTTAAAGAACACACCCTTTACGGCATACGGTGCAGCAACGCTGTCATTGTGTACCGTTACGGTAAATGTATCGGAAACATCTGCCGTTGTCTGATTACCCTCGACGGCAAGAGTTGCCTTGACTGTGATATTGCCCGCCGTTGTTCCGGCTTTGAGCACTCCGTTCTCTATCGAGCAGCCGAGAGTCTCACCCTCAATGCTCCAGACGGTCGCACGCTCGGAAAGCGGCTCGCCGCCGACTGTGGGGATCGCTTTAAGAGTTACAGCGCCGCCCATCTTTACCATTTCATCACCCGTGATCTTAACGCCTGTAGCGTCCGTAACTTCCTTTAACACAAGCTTGCGGCTCTTTGATACGCCGCCCGCAGTCGCGGTCACAGTAACCTCGCCCGGTGCCGCCTTTGATGTGATCGTGAGCAGTCCGTTATCATCTATCGAAACACCCTCATAGCCGTTTACTGACCATGTGACAGCCGCCGTGTCCTTGCTTCCGTATGCGACAACATCTGTGCCGCCCATAAGCGTTGTTATGCTCTTATAGACATTTGCGGTATACTGTACCGTCTGCCCGTCTAATATAAATTTCTCCTCAGCCGCGCCCGATATCGTGAGCATATCCGCGCTGCCTGATACCTCTATCTTTGATATAGCTATCGCGCTCCAGCTTCCGAAATCAAGATAAAGCTTTGATACATCCTCAGATGTCTTTACTGTAGTCGTATACCATGTATCAAACTCGCAGCTTTCTTTGAGATCAATGACCTCGCCGCCTATGGTCAGTTTGTTATCGTTATTGACCTGATTTCTGAATGCGCTGCCGTTGTTCGTAGCCTTTGGCTTTGCGTAGGTTATCCTTATGTACTTTCCCGCCGGGATCGCAGCCGGAAGTGTCAGCTCTGATGTTACATTCCCGTTGCCGCCTGTTCCGACAAAGAGATAATAGCCGTTATCGGGAAGCCCTGAGCCGTACGGGAAATATCCTGAATTAGCGCTTGCCTTATCCCTTACAACAACATTGTTATAGTTTGAGCCTGTTGTTGAGATCCTGAAGCCTGTGCTGCCTATTGCCGTTTCTTCCATACCGCCTGTTACGAACGGCTTGACCTCGTTATATGCATTTCCAAAGGTATATACCGCGCCATCACCCGCCGGCGGCACCTCAGTAGGTACCGCTGTCGGCTCCGGTGCTGCCGTTGCCTCGGGCCCCTCGGGAGCCTCTGATGATACCTTTACTGATAATATCGCAAGCGCGCTCCATTTGCCGAGCGTTATGTCTATTTTTGATGTATCACTATTCGCCTTGACCGTCTTTGTATACCATGTGTCATAGTCGCTTGTCGCCTGTACATCTATGGTCTCGCTGCCGAGCTTCATCGTGTTCGCATTGCCCGCGCTGCGGTTTGTGCCGCCGTTGTTTGTCGCCTTCGGCTTTGCATATGTGATGGTCACATATCCGCCCGCCGGAACTGTTTCCGGCAGCGTAAGCGTTGCGGCAACATTGCCGTTTCCGCCCGCGCCGAAGAACAGGAAATAACCGTTATCCGGCAGACCCGCGCCATATGGATAATAGCCGGTTCCGCCCTTGGTTGCAATGCTCATTACCGCTACATTGTTGTAGTTGGAGCTCGAAGTTGATACCTTGAAGCCCGTATCGCCTACGGCAGTTTCCGAAAGCGAGCTTGTATTAAACGCCTTTATCTCATTGAACTCGCTGCCGAACATATTCTCCGGCTCCTCGGGATCGTCTATTACGCCGTTGTTATCCGCAATTACATTAAAGAACGCTAAAACCGTCTCATTTGTCTCGCTGTCAACAAGTGTCGGCGTGAACCGCTTGCCGTACATACAGTCAACCGCGACCGGTGCGGAAAGCTCCTCCGCTGTTGTAAGAACAACGCTTGTGCCGTCTATCTCCGCATTCGTTACAGTAAGCTCCGTGCCCTTTGCGCTGTTCGATGCTGTCATTATCTCACTCGCGCCGTTACGGACAACGAATTCCTTTTTGAGGTCGCCGAGCTCTATCTTTACACCGCCGCCGGACACATTCGTTATGCCTATGCGCTTTGTGCCGGAAACTGTCTTAAGCCCCTCGGTATTTTTAAAGCTTACCGTGACTTCATTTTTGCCCGTTACCTTTACGGTGTCCACCGTAGGCTGTCCGTAGGCATTGTCATGACCGTAAACAACATTCTTTGCGACCTTTGCCCAGCGCGCGCCGACCTTGCGGTTTTCGCTTGCGCTGTTATGGATGGTATCGCAAAGCTCCAGATCGCTTGTTCCTATAACATAAACATTATCGAAAAGCTCCGGATTGCGGCGCTGAACATCCTTTACATATGACCACGCGTCATAGTATCCGAGCTGTCCTGTGCTGTCCTGATTCGCGTCGTTTATCTGAGTTGTGATTATCGGAGTCCTGTTGCCGAAAAAGTCGCGCATCTCGCCGAACAGCTTTTCCTCTAATTTTGCGTAGTTATACGCGTAATTCTCATTTATTGCGTCATTACAGCCCTGATACCACAGTATGCCCTTTACCTTAGCGTTGGGCTGCTTGTCAAAGCAGCGCTCTAGCGCATCTAAAAGATAGCCGCTTGACGGATCGTTTCTGACTCCGTCTACCCACTGCCAGATGTTAGTGCCGCCTACCGAGGACTGGACTATACCGACCGGAACGCCCTCGCTTTCGGATATCTCCCTTGCAAACGAGGTGACAGGTGATGTTCTCACGCCCGACTTGAAAAACCTGCCCTCGCCCGCGGGATGGGTCATTCTCTGCCATTTAACATCCTCAGCATAGATTATGTGCATATCATCGGTTATAGGGTCGCCCTCGTCAGGCTTATATCCGTCCGTTATCGCGCCCATATCCGTCATGTTCGACTGTCCTGCCGCTACCCAGATGTCACCTACAGCGACATTTTCATATTCCGCAACGACATCATCTCCCGATTTGACGGTTATCGTATATGTGCCGACGGGCAGCTCCTTTGTATATGTAAACTCGTTGTCTTCAACGGTCACATCCTCAGCTTCTCCGCCGATCTCAACGCTTACTGATACATCCGCGGTTTCCGTTTCGCCCTTTATCGTGATATCTGCCGTATCGCGGCTATCACGCTGATACACCTGCCACGACATCGGCGCGGAGGTGATCATAACGCCATGGGTATAGGTCTTTTCCATGCCGAGCGATGCGACAAGTACCGAAGCATCATCATATATCCTGAGCTTTTCGCAATTTCTGGAGTGTTTGAACTCTATAACACCGCTGCTGTCCGCCGTTACGGTGTCATATTGAACAACGGTATCATCCTTTAGCTGCTGTACTGC
>CAMNAT010000093.1 GCA_946531785.1 uncultured Oscillospiraceae bacterium | reverse complement strand
GAGTGACTGGCTACGAACCAGTAGGTCGGGGGTTCGAGTCCCTTAGGGCGCACCAGAAAGAGCATGCCAACGGCATGCTCTTTTTGTGCGCATTATTTTAATTTAATTAAAATAATTGACTAAATTAAGATTGACAAAGGCATAGCTTCATACTATAATACGGTTAAAGACTATATAACAGATGAAGCTGTGACAAGCAAAAAGTTTTTTGAGAGGGCTTTGACATGATATACACAGAACTGACCAAGCGCGCGCTTCTGCTGTCGTTTGAGGCGCATAAGAATCAGATAGACAAGAGCGGGATGCCGTATGTGTATCACCCGTTTCATGTCGCGGAGCAGATGAAGGATGAATATACAACCGTTGTAGCGCTTCTGCACGATGTCGCAGAGGATACCGATATCACGATAGAGGATATCCGCAAGATGGGCTTTCCCGACAGGGTATGCGAAGCGCTCGCGCGTCTTACCCATGATAAGAGTGTTCCGTATATGGAATATATCGAAGGTTTGAGCTCCGATCCCATCGCCGCGGCGGTGAAGCTTGCCGATCTTGAGCATAACAGCGATCTTTCGCGGCTCGATGCCGTGGATGAAAAAGCGCTTGCGCGCGCTGAGAAATACAGGGCGGCGCAGGAGCTGCTGAGGAACGGGAGATAGTGCAAGGTTACACAATAACTATATGTAAGTAAATAAAATGTAAATTGTTTGTTAACATTTTAATATTGAAAATACCGCTGTATTGTGCTACAATTATCATAGAATAGTATAGGAAATAATAAAGGGCAGGCATAGGACTACCGGAGGTAATTATGCATTATATTTCAGCGATAAACAGTTTTATAGGGATCGCTTTTACGATATGCTACTTTTATCAGATATTATATATATTTGTTCCGTTCCTGAAAAAGGACAGGAGCCGCGGCGCAGGCCGCCGGCACAGATTCGCTATCCTGGTATCGGCAAGGAACGAGGCGAGCGTTATCGCAAATCTCTTAAACAGCATAAAGGAGCAGACATATCCTGAGGAGCTGTTGGAGGTTTTCGTCGTTGCGGATAACTGCACCGACAACACAGCGGACATTGCCGCAAGCTGCGGCGCGCATGTTTTCAAGCGATTCGATAATGTCAAGATAGGCAAGGGCTATGCTTTGAACTATCTGCTGGGCGAGATATTTTCAAAATACGGCAAGAACTATTTTGACGGCTATATGGTATTCGATGCCGACAATGTGCTTGACTCAAAATATATAGACGAGATGAACCGCACCTTCTCAAGCGGCTATGAGATACTCACAAGCTACAGAAACTCAAAGAACTACGGCGACTCATGGGTATCTGCCGGCTACGGTCTGTGGTTTTTGCGTGAGTCGAAGTACCTCAACTATCCGAGGATGCTGCTGGGTTCAAGCTGCGCGGTCTCGGGTACGGGCTTCATGTTCTCAAAGAAGGTGGCGCAGGAGCTTGACGGCTGGTGGTACTATCTTCTGACAGAGGATATAGAGTTTTCTATTGACCATATATTGAAGGGCTATCAGATAGGCTTCTGTAAGGATGCGATATTCTTCGACGAGCAGCCGACAAAGTTCGATCAGTCCGTGCGCCAGAGGATGCGCTGGGCAAAGGGCTATTTCCAGGTATTATGCCACTACGGCGTAGATCTCATAAAGGGCGTATCCAAGGGAAGCTTCGCATGCTTTGACATGACGATGAACATCATGCCGGCAATGTTTCTGACACTCGCGCTGATCGTTATAAACACAACGGCGGCGATAACGGGCTTTGTGATGGATATTGATATATCACCGATATTCAGCGGTCTGTTCGAGAGTCTCGGGAACATGTACGCAACGATGCTCATGATCGGTACGATCACAACGATAACCGAGTGGAAGAACATATACGCGACACCGTTCAAGAAGGTGCTTTATGCATTCACCTTCCCGGTATTCATGATGTCGTACATACCCGTCACGATCGTGGCGCTGTTCAAGAAGGTAGAATGGAAGCCTATAGTTCACAGCAGAAGCAAATCGCTGGCTGATATCAAAAGCGTAAATTAACTGAAAGGGGCTTTACAAAAAGCCCCTTTAAAATTATTGAATGGAGTTTAGCATTACAGATATGAAAAAGGAATTTGACAGAGACAGGATAAAGAACGCGATCCGCGAGCTTATCGAGGCAATCGGCGACGATCCGGAGCGTCCGGGGCTTATCGAAACGCCGGACAGGGTAGCGCGGATGTATGAGGAAGTTTTCGAGGGTATGCGCTATACAAATGACGAGATAGCGGAGATGTTCGACAAGTGCTTTGAGGATGTTTCCTCACGCGACCTTGTTCTAGTAAAGGATATAGAGACATACAGCTACTGCGAGCATCATATGGCGCTGATGTATAATATGCGCTGCCATGTTGGGTATATCCCCAACGGCAAGGTGATAGGGCTTTCCAAGATCGCGCGTATATGCGATATGGTATGCAAGCGTCTGCAGCTGCAGGAGCGCATCTGCGCCGATATTGCGTATATCATGCAGAAGATCTGCGGCACCGAGGATGTTATCGTTATCGTCGAGGGCGAGCACAGCTGCATGACCGCGCGCGGGATAAAGAGCCGCAGCGCAAAGACGAGAACGGCTGCGATACGCGGTCTGTTCGAAACCGACCACGAATTGAGGAACGAAGTTTACAGCTTATTAAGATAAGGGGATAACTATGGAGCATGCCGTTTCCATCGTAAAATGCACAGGCTACGACAAATGCCGCGAGGCTATAGATAAAGCGCTGTCGCTCATCGGGGGGATAGAGCGGTTCGTAAAGCCGGGCAGCCGCGTGGTGATAAAGCCGAATCTGGTATCCAAAAAGCGGCCGGAAAACGCCGTTACGACCAACCCCGATTTCGTTCATGCGGTGATATGCGCGGTGGAAAGAGCCGGCGGCACCGTAACGATAGCCGAAAGCCCCGGCGGCTCGTATAACGAGGCGCGGCTGAGGGCGATATATGCCGCCTGCGGCATGGATAAGGCGATAGAGGGAACAAACGCGGTGCTGAATACGGATACATCATTTACAGAGGTGGAGCATCTGACGGGAAAAACGGTAAAGAAGCTGCCGATAATCGACCCGATCCTCAACGCGGATGTTATCATCAATCTGCCGAAGCTGAAAACGCACGCAATGACGAGCTATTCCGGCGCGGTGAAGAACCTTTTCGGTACAATACCTGGCACATATAAGGCGGAGCTGCATTTCAGGCTCGACGACAAGGCGGCGTTCTGCTCAATGCTCACCGACCTCTGCGAGCGCGTGAAGCCGACGCTGAATATAATGGATGCCATTATCGGCATGGAGGGCAACGGCCCTACATCGGGCGAGGACAGGTATATGGGGCTTGTTATGGCGAGCGCAGACCCGTATGCGCTGGATATGGCGGCATGCGCGATCATCGGCTATGACCCGATGGAGATAGATATGGTGCGCGAGGCGCATGAGCGCGGATATATACCGGCAACATTAGCGGAGCTTGATATCCGCGGCGAGAGCATAGAGTCGGTGATGATACCGGATGTGGTGAAGCCGGAAACACATTTCAATCTGCTGAAGCTCATTGATCTGCCGCCGAAGCTGAACGCGCTGCTTGTCGATAAGCTGAGCGCGAAGCCGAAGATAAATTACAGGGAATGTATAGCCTGCGGCGAATGTGCGCGGTGCTGTCCGCCGGAGGCGATAAGCATGGAGAGCGGCAGACCGGTGATAGATAAAGCCAAATGCATACGCTGCTTCTGCTGTCAGGAGCTTTGTCCTAAGAGCGCGGTTAAGATAAAACGCCCGCTGCTGAACAGGATAATGATAAAAATAATACGATAAAGGGGACAAAAATGTTTAATATAGTTCTTGTCGAGCCGCGGATACCGCAGAACACGGGAAACATTGCGCGCACCTGCGCGGCGACCGGCTGCGGGCTGCATCTTGTCCGCCCGATGGCGTTCGAGCCGGACGATGCGAAGCTCAAGCGCGCCGGGCTTGACTACTGGCATCTTCTGAATGTGAAGTATTATGACGGGCTGGAGGATTTCTTCCAAAAGACCGCACCGACCGGCGCGAGGTATCACTACGCGACCACAAAGGCACCGCATATCTATACCGAGGCGGAGTATCGCGATAACGATTATCTCCTGTTCGGCCGCGAAGATGCAGGGCTGCCCGAGGAGCTTTTATATGAGCATGAGGAGCGGTGCATAAGGATACCCATGATCGAGGAGGCGCGCAGCCTCAACCTCTCGAACGCGGTCGCGATAGTCGTATATGAGGCTATGCGGCAGATGGGGTTTGAAAACTTAAAAAATCTTGGACAACTAACCAAATTTCATTGGTAAAGAAAGAGGGAATATATATGAAGTACATTGTAATTTTAGGCGACGGTATGGCGGATTATCCCGTTGATTATTTTGACGGCAAGACCATACTTGAGGTAGCGGATAAGCCCGTTATCGACTATATGTGCGCTCATGGCGAGCTCGGCATGTGCAAGACCGTTCAGGACGGGATGAAGCCCGGCTCGGATGTTGCCAACCTTTCTGTCATGGGCTATGACACGAAGAAGTGCTATACCGGCCGTTCACCGCTGGAGGCGGCATCGATAGGAATACCGTTAAAGGACGATGATGTGACCTTCCGCACGAACCTCGTAACGCTCTCGGACGAGGAGAATTATGAGGACAAGACCATGCTCGACTATTCCGCAGGCGAGATAACGACCGCGGAAAGCACAGAGCTCATGAAGGCGATAGCCGCGGAGCTTGATACTGATGTTATCAAGTTCTATCCCGGCATCAGCTACAGACATATATGCGTGTGGAGCGGCGGCTCGACAAATGTTGACCTCACTCCGGCTCACGCTATCTCGGACAAGAAGATCGCGGCGTATCTGCCGAAGGGCGACGGCGCGGATAAGCTTCTGGAGATGATGAAAGCATCGGAGAAGATCCTGAAGGATCATCCGGTAAACAAGTCGAGGATAGAGCGCGGACTCAATCCCGCGACCTCGATCTGGCCGTGGGGCGAGGGAACCCGCCCGACCGTCGGCAGCTTCTATGAAAAGTACGGATTGAAGGGCACGATGATCTCAGCGGTTGATCTCTTAAAGGGAATTGCAAAGTGCGCCGGCATGGAGTCGATAGATGTTCCGGGCGCGACAGGAAACTGCGAGACCAACTGGGACGGCAAGGCGCAGGCTGCGCTCGACGCGATTCTCGGAGGCAGCGACTTTGTATATATCCATATGGAGGCGCCGGACGAGATGGGGCATCAGGGTAAGCCGGACAAGAAGAAGCTTGCGGTTGAGACCATAGACAAGAAGGTCGTGAAGTTCTTAAAGGACGAGCTTGAAGCGCGCGGCATCGAATACCGTATGCTGATAATGCCGGATCATCCGACGCCGATCAGACTCAAGGATCATGTGAGCGACCCTGTGCCGTATGTTATATACGATTCACGCAAGACAGACGGCGGTTCGGGACTCACCTATACCGAGGAGAACGGCAAAAAGACAGGTATATATATAGAAAAGGGTTATACCCTTATGGATAAATTTCTTGAAAAGTAAGGAGAACAGCATGAACAAGGAAAAATTTTATCTTACCACCGCGATAGCGTACACCTCAAAGACGCCGCATGTCGGAAACACTTATGAGATCGTTTTATCGGACGCTATAGCGCGCTATAACAGATTTATCGGCAGGGATGTGTATTTCCTTACCGGAACAGATGAGCATGGTCAGAAGATACAGCAGATCGCCGAGGAGGAGGGCATCACGCCGCAGCAGCATGTTGATAAGATCGCGGGCGAGATCCGCGATATCGCGGATATGCTGAACGTAAGCTACGACGGATTCATCCGCACGACTGACGAGAAGCATGTGAAGGCGGTACAGAAGATATTCAAGAGACTCTATGACAACGGCGATATATACAAGGGCGAATACGAGGGCTGGTACTGCACACCCTGCGAGTCGTTCTGGACAAAGACACAGCTTATAGACGGCTGTAAGTGCCCCGACTGCGGCAGAGAGGTGCAGAGGACAAAGGAGGAAGCATACTTCTTCAAGATGTCAAAGTACCAGAAGCAGCTTGAGGACTATATCGAAGAGAACCCGTCGTTCATCCAGCCGGAGGCTAGAAAGAACGAGATGCTCAATAACTTCATCAAGCCCGGACTTCAGGATCTTTGCGTATCGAGAACGAGCTTCACATGGGGAATCCCCGTCGAGTTCGATCCGGGGCATGTCATCTATGTATGGATAGACGCGCTCTCAAACTATATCACCGCGCTTGATTACGATGTTGACGAGCCGGGCGAGCTGTATAAGCATTACTGGCCGGCAAATGTGCATATCATAGGCAAGGATATACTGAGATTCCATACGATCTATTGGCCAATCATGCTCATGGCGCTGGGCGAGCCGCTGCCGAAGCAGGTGTTCGGTCATCCGTGGATGCTGTTCGGCGAGGAGAAGATGAGTAAATCACGCGGTAATGTTATCTATGCCGAGGGGCTTGTCCGTCACTTCGGCGTGGACGCGGTAAGATATTATATGCTCCATGAGATGCCGTTCGCATCAGATGGTACTATCACATATGACACCTTCATAAGCCGCTATAACAGCGATCTTGCAAACACGCTCGGAAACCTTGTAACGCGCACCGTTGCGATGGTGAACAAGTATTTCGGCGGCGTTATACAGGAGCCGTCTGTGCCGGGCGAGTTTGACGATGACTTAAAGGCAGTCGCGACCTCGGCTATTGCGGCGATGGATAAGAAGATGGAGACATTCCATGTAGCGGACAGCTTAGACGAGATCTGGAAGGTGGTAAACCGCGCGAACAAGTATATCGACGAGACGACACCTTGGATACTTGCAAAGAGCGAGGAGACAAAGCCGCGTCTGGGAACTGTTCTCTATAACCTCATCGAGGCTATCCGCATAATCGCGGCGCTTTTGAGCTCATATATGCCCGAGACCTCACAGAGGATCGCGGAGCAGATCGGCGCGGAGGTCCTCGATTATGAGAGCGTAAAGACTTTCGGCGCAACAAAGGCGGGCATAAAGGTCGGCGAGGGCGCTGTGATGTTCGCAAGGATAGACGCCGAGAAAAAGCTCGAGGAAATTGCGGCAGAAAATCCGGCAGAGCCGGAGATAGAGATAGCTCCGTATAAGGACTATATCGAGTTCGACGAGTGGGAAAAGCTCGATATCCGCGTAGGCAAGGTGCTCGAATGCGAGCCGGTGAAGAAGTCGAAAAAGCTGCTGCGGTTCACGCTTGAGGTCGGCGCGGAAAAGCGTCAGATACTTTCGGGTATCTCACAGTTCCATAAGCCGGAGGAGCTTATCGGCAGGAATGTGCTGTTCATAGCTAACCTGAAGCCGAGAAAGATGATGGGGCTTGAGTCCTGCGGCATGATCCTCTCAGCCGAGCATGACGGCAAGCTCACAGTCCTCACAACGCTGAATGATATACAGTCCGGCGCAGAGGT
>CAMNAT010000092.1 GCA_946531785.1 uncultured Oscillospiraceae bacterium | reverse complement strand
ATTACCTACCCATGCCATTATATTTGTCTTTATTTTGAAAATCATTGTATAAGCAAAACACATTATCGAAAATACTGATGCACATAATACTTGATTAATCCAAAAACCTTTTGAAGTTAAAAATAATAATACAAATAAAATAACTGAACCTACAAATAATAGCAATCTACTCTTTTTGTTATGAAAATATAGTATAATTTTCTCTTTGTTCAAAGCAATAAAAGCCCCTAAAGGGTAACATAATACAGAGTTGTACCAATATTTACCTACACCTGTTTTATGCATAACCACAACATATAATAGCAAAACTACACCGACCATTACTATTTGCATTATTTTATTATATGATAATTTCTTCGAAATAAAGTGAATCACAAAACATGATATGATAATCTTAGGAAACCACGAAATTTGATTTGGCAAACTAATCGTGAAGATATCTTGTATTGTTTCTTTTATTGTTGGCACTGCATTAGAGTATAATATCACATTGCATAAGAAGTAAAACCAATAAGCCACAAAAAATGGTATATATATTTTGAGAAACTTTCCAATAATCCATTTCAATTCAATTTGCTCTTCTTTATTCATTGAAAGCATATTGCCATATCCACTTACGAAGAAAAAAAAGCCAGTGGAAATATACCCCACCTGTGATAAAATAGGAGAATTCAATCCTAAGCGATTATGTATATGATGCAAAATAATACCAAACATCGCCATACCCCTAATAGCGGCAGTTGAATCCCTTCCAAAATATTTTTCTTCACCAATAGGTCGCGAAAGAACAAAAAAAACGAGACAGACTAATGCCATAATCATATCTAAATAACACATATTCTTACTCCTATATCATTTAAAGGTATTTTAATCTTTTTTTATGTTGTATTTTACATTTACAAATAACGAACCATATAAGACAGTATCTCTTTTATTAACAAAGCCAAGGTTATTGAATCATTCCGCCATAGGAACAAAGACGGCAAAGCCGTCCTTGTTCCCCACTCCGTTTCCATCAGATGAAATATCGGTTATTTCTATTATATATCTTTTGTTCTTCTCTACCATTAGTCCTCTTTTGCTGTCTTGACTACCTCTGTAAGTGATGTGGCAAGTCCGGCAAGCCCCTGTATATTTGACGGAACCACTATCTTTGTAGCCTTGCCGTTTGCAAGGGTCTCAAGGCTTTCAAGCGACTTGATCGTAAGATACCCGTCCTTCGGGTCTGCGGCGTTGATGAGCTTTATTCCCTCCGCTACCGCTGATCTTACCTTCAATATAGCCTGCGCCTTACCGTCAGCCTCGCGGATCTCCGCCTCACGCTTTGCGTCGGCGCGGAGGATAGCGCTCTCCTTCTCACCCTCGGCGATGAGGATGGCGCTCTTCTTCTCACCCTCAGCCTTGAGGATGCTCTCTCTTCTCTCACGCTCCGCCTTCATCTGGCGCTCCATCGCGTCACGGATAGCCGCAGGCGGCATAATGTTTTTAAGCTCGACACGGTTCACCTTTATGCCCCACGGGTCTGTCGCCTCGTCAAGGATGGCGCGCATACGGGTGTTGATAGTATCACGCGAGGTGAGCGTTTCGTCAAGCTCCAGATCACCGATTATATTTCTGAGCGTGGTGGCGGTGAGGTTTTCTATCGCCATCATCGGGCGCTCAACGCCGTATGTGAACAGCTTCGGGTCGGTTATCTGATAGAACACAACGGTGTCGATCTGCATCGTTACATTATCCTTGGTTATAACCGGCTGCGGCTCAAAGTCCACTACCTGCTCCTTCATATTTACCTTCTTTGCGATCCTGTCGATGAAGGGGATCTTTATGTGCAAGCCTACGCCCCATGTTGCATGGAACGCGCCGAGCCGCTCGATTATGAACGCGTGCGACTGCGGAACTATCTTTATATTAGAGATAAGCACCACTGCAATTATTATCAACAATACCAATAAAAATCCAAAACCAGCCATAATTATTCCTTCCTTTCTACGATGAGCTTCACGCCCTCGATCCTCAAAATCTTTGCTACCTCTCCCGACGGGATATTCTCACCCGTATCCGAGCGCACAGTCCAGGTCATGCCCTCGACCTTGCCCTGTCCGGTACCGTTTATGTTATCTACATCCTGCGTTATGAGCACGCTTTTGCCGACAAGACTTTCTGCGTTCGTCCTGATCCTGTTTTTGCTGAGCAGCTTTACAGACAACGGTCGCAGCGCCGCAAGCATCACGAGCGACAGAACAATGAATATCGTTATCTGCAGCCATATCGGCGCGCCGCACACATATGCAAGCAAGCCGCCTATCGCTCCGGCGGCGAACCATACCGAAACGATCTGATACGATACGCCCTCAAGCACCATGAATACAATGATGCCGATGAGCCATATCACTCCCATTGACTCCATGAACATCACCTCCTGTTTAACTTAGAGTATACACTATTTTTTTCGGTTTTGCAATAGTCTATACAAAAAAAGACTGCACAGCATATGCTGCACAGCCTTATTGATATTCACAAGCCGGAAATTAATCCTCAACCTTGATAACTTCCTTACCCTTGTACTGTCCGCAATTCGGACAAACTCTGTGAGGCAGTTTAAGAGCCTTGCACTGCGGGCACTCCACCAGGTTCGGTGCTTCGAGCTTCCAGTTAGCGCGTCTCTTATCTCTTCTGGCTTTTGAAACTTTATTCTTAGGTACTGCCATTCGTTACACCTCCAATTAAAATATCAAACCCTCATTCTCCGTTACCGTCATCACGACGGTCAAGTATATCCTTCAATGCCTGCCACCGCGGATCAACATATTCACTGTCACAGCCGCAGTCTCCCTCGTTGAGGTCGTGACCGCACACGGGACAAAGCCCCCTGCAGTCGTCACGGCAAAGATACTTTCCAGATATATTCATCAGGAAATTGTCGGTCACGATATCGTCAAGATCGACCTCATGCCCGTCGAACAGGATAATATCCCCGTCCTCATCAGCGCCGTCCTCAGCTCTTGATAAAAGCTCATGGATATCGAAATCCACATCCGCCTCTATCGGCTTCAGACACCGCGCGCATTGGGTCTCTATCCTGCCCGCAGCATGCGCCGCAAGCGTCAGCGACTGACCGTTGTTATATATCTCTCCGGTAAGCCTCAGCGGTTTTGTAAAGCTATAGCGCTCACCCAGGAACTCCGCGCCGGATAAGCCGACCTCAGAGTCAAGCTCAAGCTTCGCGCCTTGTATCTTCAATATGGATGAAACATCTGTCAACATCTGACTACCTCCGCCTTGGCAAGCTCCGAAAAATCAGAGTATGATTACTTCAATTCGATCTTAGCGCCGGCTTCCTCAAGCTCTGCCTTCATCTTCTGAGCTTCCTCAGTCGGAACAGCTTCCTTGATCGTGCCCGGTGCGCCGTCAACGAGTGCCTTTGCTTCCTTCAGGCCGAGACCTGTAAGGTTCTTAACGATCTTGATTACGTTCATCTTTGATGCACCAACCTCAGCGAGAACTACATCAAACTCTGTCTTCTCCTCAGCTGCTGCGCCGCCCTCAGCTGCGCCGCCTGCTACCATTACCGGAGCTGCTGCTGTTACGCCGAACTCCTCTTCCATCATCTTTACGAGCTCTGCTACCTCGAGCAGCTTTAATTCTTTTATAGAATCAAGAATTGCATTTAAATCTGCCATTTTATTTTCCTCCTGTTAAAAAGTTGTTTTTAATATTATAGTTTGTATTATTCAGCTGCCGGAGCTTCCTCTGCCGGTGCTGCCTCCTCTGCTGCGGGTGCTTCCTCTGCGGGAGCCGCCTCAGCTGCCTTCTTAGCTATGAGATCTGCGATCTCAACGCCGCCGTTTGCGATAGTATCAAGCAATCTTGCTAAGCCGCTGATCGGTGACTGCAAGCTGCCCATCATCTTCGCTATCAATGTCTCGAAGTTCGGTGTAGCTGCGAGCTTCTTGAGTTCGTCAAGGCTCATGACTGCGCCATCCGAGAAACCGCCCTTTAATTCGAGCTTTTCGTTGTTCTTAGCGAACTCAGCAAGAACCTTTGCCGGTGCTACCGCATCCTCTGATGAGATAGCGAGAGCTGTCGGTCCGTGTAAAACCTCATCAAGACCGTCCATGCCTACCTCGTCAACTGCACGCTTTAAGATCTTGTTCTTGATAACAAAATACTTAACGCCCGCCTCACGAAGCTTGTTACGGAGATCTGTATCCTCTGATACATTAAGACCTCTGTAGTCAACAAGGACTCCTGTCTGTGCTGCTTTTATCATTTCGACTGTCTCGGCAACCTGTGCCTGCTTTTCTGCTAAAACCTGTGCGTTTGGCATAAATTTTTCACCTCCTGATGTGATTAAATTATGACCGTAGGACAAAGTGCCTTCGGCGCACACCGCTTCGTGGTGTGCAGAGAAGATAATGCACTTTGTCATGCCCATGTGCGTTTCCGACCTTTGGGAGGAAAATTACGCACGGGCAATCTATTATCCTCTTTTAGCTGACAAGCTAAAAGGCTCTTTGTAGACATACAAAGAGCCATAAAATTCAGATAGAATTTATACCTCGGTGGGACTTACGGATCTCTCCTGCCGACTGTCTACGGTCGTTCAACTTTTATATATTAACATATATTTATAAAGTTGTCAAGTATTTTTTTCAGCTAATTTAATTAGCCAAGTCGAGCCTGGTTGATCTTTATTCCCGGACCCATTGTGGAGGTTACTACCACTGATCTGAGATACTGACCCTTTGCAGCTGACGGCTTAGCCTTAACTACAGCGCCGATGAGCGCGTTGAAGTTCTCTGAGAGCTTCTCTGCACCGAAGGATGCCTTACCGATCGGGCAGTGGATGATGTTTGTCTTGTCGAGTCTGTACTCGATCTTACCTGCCTTGATCTCCTTTACGGCTCTTGTAACATCGGGGGTAACTGTACCTGCCTTCGGTGACGGCATGAGTCCCTTAGGACCGAGCACACGACCGAGACGACCAACAACGCCCATCATGTCCGGTGTCGCAACAACAACATCGAAATCGAACCAGTTCTCGCCCTGGATCTTCTCAACGAGATCCATCTCGCCAACATAATCCGCACCTGCTTCTCTTGCGGCATCTGCGTTTGCGCCCTTAGCGAATACGAGCACGCGAACGCTCTTACCTGTACCGTTCGGGAGAACGATAGCGCCTCTTACCTGCTGATCTGCGTGTCTTGAGTCAACACCGAGCTTTATATGAGCCTCGATGGTCTCATCAAACTTAGCCTTTGCTGTCTGTGTAACAAGCTTCATAGCCTCATCCGGCTCATAGAGCTTTGCCTTGTCGATAAGCTTTACGCTTTCCTTATATTTCTTACCTCTGAACATTTCAAATCCTCCTTTGCGCCTTAGTCGCCTACAACTACGCCCATGCTTCGGCAGGTACCTGCGATCATGCTCATTGCCGCTTCAAGTGAAGCTGCGTTGAGGTCGGGCATCTTTGTCTTTGCGATCTGCTCAACATCTGCCTTTGAGATCGTAGCGACCTTAGTCTTGTTCGGAACACCCGAACCGCTGTCGATCTTGCATGCCTTCTTTATGAGGACTGCTGCCGGCGGAGTCTTTGTAATGAATGAGAATGAACGGTCTGCATATACGGTGATAACTACCGGTATGATAAGACCTGCATCGTTCTTTGTCTTCTCATTGAATTCCTTTGTGAACTGCATGATGTTCACACCGTGCTGACCTAATGCAGGGCCAACCGGGGGTGCCGGAGTTGCTTTTCCGGCCGGGATCTGTAACTTGATATAACCTACTACCTTTTGTGCCATTTACGGCCACCTCCTTAATTATTTACAGCGTCATGCGCTGCATGTGGTTATTGCGGACAGGGCTTTATCCGCCCTATTCCTCCCACTCCGTTTCCGGAGGGTCGGCGCGTTTTGCGCCATTTATATTATAGAGTATATCACTCTCTATAACCAGAATCAATCAGCAGCTTGTACCTGTGTGTAGTTTATCTCCACAGATGTCTCTCTGCCGAACATTGAAACCTTGACCCACAGGGTTCCGGTATCGTTATCGAGCTTTTCGATATTACCGGAGAAGCCCTCCATGGGACCTGACATGATCTCGACAAGATCGCCGACCTTGAACGGGATAGCCTCGCGGCGAACCTCGTCCACGCCCATCTTCTGCACCTCTGCCTCAGACAGCGGAACAGGCTTTGAGCCGGGTCCGACAAATCCGGTAACGCCGCGTGTGTTGCGGACAACATACCAGCTCTCGTCAGTCATGACCATTTTTATTACGACATAGCCCGGAAAGATCTTTTTCTGAACGACCTTTTCCTTGTCGCCGCGCTTTTCGATGACCTCCTCCACCGGTACCTTTACATCGGTGATGAGGTTCTGAAGTCCTCGGTTCTCAACGGTCTTTTCGATACTTTCCTTAACTTTGTTCTCATAGCCGGAATATGTGTGGGCTACATACCATTTAGCAACCTCTGCCATATAAACCGCTCCTTTCAAAAAAACTTCGTTTCAGATCAGAGCGACGGCAGCAAGCTGATAAGTCTTGAAAATCCTAAGTCAATAAGGAACAGGAACAAGCCTATAAGAATAATGAACGTGATGATAACGCCCGTATTCTGCTTGAGCTGCTTCCATGTAGGCCATGTTACCTTTTTGAGCTCAGCCTTTGTTTCCTTAAAATACTTGACCAGCTTCTTGCCGAACGGCTTTTTCTCTTTTACTGCTTCAGCCATACTGATATCTCCTTTTTATTCGTTATCGGAATGGAGTCTCGGCAATGCTTTGCGTTGTTATCTCCTTTTAAATTACTTTGTTTCCTTATGTGTAGTATGCTTTCTGCAGAACTTGCAGTACTTGTTCATCTCAAGTCTGTCCGGATCGTTCTTCTTATTCTTCATTGTGTTGTAGTTTCTCTGCTTGCACTCCTGACAAGCCAGTGTTATCTTAACTCTCATGTTGTTTACCTCCTTTTTAAATATACAGGCTCTTTGCACGCCAAAAAAAGGGATGCAAAAAAAAAGAACCTTTTTCTTTGTCCTCATCATTGTAGCATACCCCGTACCGATTGTCAAGCATTTTTTTGAAAATATTTATTTTTGTTTATGAAAAGTTTAAACTTTTATTATATAATCTTTATGAGACAGGGGTATTATGGTATCGTAGCGTTACAGATACCAACAGGAAAGGATGAATATATTATGATGAACAAAAAGCTTATTTCAATAATATGCTGCGCGACTGGTGCGGCGATGCTCGCGGTCGGAGCGGCGGCGAGCTACAGGACGGCAAACGGCTATGAGGCGCTCAAAAAGTCGATACTCTCGACACGCGATCTCAAAAACTGCACTGTCTCCGCAGGAATGAAAATAACCGCAGACGGAAACGAGATAGGAGGTATTGATTTTCTTACGGAGCTTGATGCGGAAAACAAGCGTGAGCATGATCTGTACACCTTAAACGTTTACGGCGCAGCAGGAACAACAGATGAATACCGCTGCAACGGTGTATCATACAACCGTTTCTATGACACTTCTCATGGCTACAC
>CAMNAT010000091.1 GCA_946531785.1 uncultured Oscillospiraceae bacterium | reverse complement strand
TTTTACCGTCTGAAGCTCGCCCTTATCGTTAAGCTTATAGCGTATAAGCTGATTCACAGAATCAGGGTCTGTATTCGCGGTTTTAAATATCTTTTCAAGGTCCTCTTCCTCGCCTATCTTTTTCCCGTTGATCGTAGCGCGGCCTGCAAATGTAAGCTCCTCTATATTGCCGGCTGTTGTGTAGACTCTCAGGAATGCATCATTTCCCGGCTCCTCTGATACTGCACGGATAAGGTATGCAAAGCTATTACTTGAAATGTCCTCATCAAGCTCGACATATGCCGCCCTGCCGTGACGGTCAAGAAGAATGCTTACTCCATTGCCGGGCGAAAAATAACCGACTGTTGTGTTCTGTTTTACGAGAGCTTCAGTAAGCTTGTATTCAACGCCGTCTATAACTGTATATGGATCATCAACTGTAAGATTTATACTGTCCACGGTACCATCTATTTCATCACGCGAAATATATATTATTACATTTTCCTTCTGTTTATCTTCTATAATCGACAGAATGTCATATGTGCCGATATTCCCCATAGCCGTGAGCTTGTTATCCTCATCAAAAACCATAACGGATTTCATATCTTCAAGCTTTATCGGCTGCTGATTATAGAAATCATAGAGAGTGTTTTCGTAAGGTGTAATCTGATTTATACAGTATATATCCTCATTGACCACATTAACGGTATCATATGTACCGTCATGGTTGCTGTCTATGAAAATTACTTCCTCCGCACTCTTTACATCACTATTATCATATTCCGGAACATAGTTGTAATTATATAGACGGTTAATTGACCTTGGAAGTGTCTCGCGTTTTTCTGAATTGGAGTTTTTGTCCTTATAGTATTTAAGAACACTGCCATCAAAATCCGCAATCAATTCATCTTTTACAATGAATGTTTCATTATTTTTGTTCGGCTCTAAGAACTTAAGTGTTTCCTCATCCTCTGTGTAGAAGGCATTGACCCTGTATCCGAGATACCGGAAGGCTTGCGGCATATCAGCATTAAAGCTCATTTTGCCTACCCTTACCCCATTATTTCCAAGGCCCGCGCTTCCATCAACAGTACGCGTTCCCGCCGCGTTTACTATATCGTCAAGCACAAGTACCTTATGATAATGATATAATGGGGTTTTCTTTGTTTCGGTATACTTTACATCAGTATTAGACGAATCATTCATCATCATATAAGCCTCAGATGCGGAATTAAATATCTCAAGTACATCCATAAAGCTCAAGGCATCACTTATACTCTTTCCTAGACCCGGCACTATGTCATATTTTGAAGCTACACCATAATATGCGTTTAAATCGCCGCCATTCTGAACGGCATAGAAATCATATCCCATAACACGGCACATGATAACAGCAGCCTCACCGAGAGTTATCGGATTATTTACGCCGTATTCAGAACCGTTTTTATCAATGTAACCGCTTTCATAAAGGTAACGGATCTCGTTATAATACTTATTGTCAGCTGTAACATTATCAAATATTATCTTTCCGTCGCCGTAGCCGTAATTCTTAGCATTTATGAACCCTGTTACATACTTTGCAAACTGTCCCTTTGTTACAATATCGTTCATTCCCTGAGGGAACTCGATCATATCAAGCGCGATAAACTTACGCGAAAGCACCGAATATCGGTCATCGCCCGTTAAATCGACATCTGAAAGTGTTCTGTTCTTCATATAGGAATATACAGAATACAGTATTTTAGCAGTCTGCGCTCTTGTAGCATTATCTCTCGGCATAAAGCTATTGTCATCCATACCGTTTATAAGTCCAAGATTCTTAAGCTCATAAACACCATTATGTGCGTAGTCAGCAATGGTCTCGTCATCAATAAAAGCATTGACTGATGACGGATTCAGATCACAGCCCTCTTTATGAAGGTATCTCGCTATAAGCACCGACATATCCTGTCTTGTGATTTTCTGTCCTACACCGAAGATATCATCCTCAATACCGCTTACTATCCCCATCGCCGCGGCTGTATTTACATACGGTGCATACCATGAGCTTTCATCAACATCGTTGAATATTTCCTCCGCTTCCTCCGGATCTTTTCCGAACGCACCCAAGAGCATTTTTACAAATTCTTCACGAGTTACCGCGTCATCCACTCCAAAGCTACCGTCATCACGCCCGTTTATAACACCTAACTCTTTTAACCCGTTAATTGAGCTGTACGCCCAGTGACTGCTGCTGACATCCGAAAAAGCTTTTTGATCCGGTACAGGCTGCTGAGCTTCTACGCCTCCCGTCACTTTATTACCTGTTACCGGTGCAACCATCGAGACACCGCCGCCTCCGCTTCCGGATACCGAACCTATTCCGCTTGTCTTACTGCCGGAATTTCTGAGTGACTTAATATACTCCGTAAGCATTGTGCCCAGTGACTGCAAACTGCTGATACCCTTTTCAGCTACATATTTATAATAGCCTGTAAGGTCTGTGTTGCTTAAGCTACCGAGATCGGCATAGCTTATATACTTCGCAAGTATATCTTTGTTTCCTGATATAAGCTCGCCCGCCTCACCATAACCGTTTATACTTCCAAAGGAAACAAGCAGACTGTTTTCATTGAACGCGTTTCTTATTTCACCTATATTTCTGTAGTCCTTTGCGGCAGTTGCCGAAAGCACCTTCTTAAGCGCACTGTCGTCATTAATATATTTTTTAAAATAGTATGTGCTGCTGTCTAAACCCGCAATATCGTTATATGCCGAGTATATCTCTTTTAAGGTCTCCGCTGAGTTTGTTTTATTTACAAGCTTAACTATAAGCTCTTCGCCGACTTTCTTTCTTATATCGCTTATAACAGAAGCTTTTTTATCTGCCTTTGCCACAGCGTCAGCAACTTCCGAGGATGAAAGCGACTCTATAAGATAGTTGTTGAGATTAACAGTATCCTTGTACTTTTCAAACCACTCACCGGCCTTTCCGGCATCACTGTCAAGAGCCTTATAATCACTTATACAGCTGTCAATTTCCGTCTGAGAAGCGTTATAAAGATTTCTTGACACCGTGTTGCCGTAGGAGAGAGATATATTTATTTTACCATAAGCCTTGCCGCCTGTGGCGATCGTGCCGTCAAAAGCACCGGCTGTGGTATTAAACGTATATGCACCTATATAGCCATCCTCGTTCTTAAGAACTGTAAAGACGGTTCCGTTTCCTGTGACTGTTCCGTTTACGGCTATCGTATCGTCTGTATCAGATACCGTTATATAGCTTTCACTTATTGTTCCTGTCGGCTCCGTGTACGGCATAAGTCCGCTTCCTATTTGGATCGGCGCGCACAAAAGCTTATAATCGGTTTCGTTATTGAATATATAAACCTCTGTAGTGCTTCCGCTATCTGCCTTTACACTGAAATCAAATTCTGCCGTATCACCGGCAGCAACGCTCTGCTGTGCCGCAAAGGATGTGCTTGTGCATATGCCGTCGCTGTTTTTCACTACCGCAAGAGCGCATGCATCCGCTGCTCCGCTTGCGGATTCATTTGTAACCGGAACACTTATATTTCCGCCGTTTACCTGTATACCGTTTATATCCGGCTGTATACCGGTTCTTGAAGTAAAAGTAACATCATAGGTTTTCCTTACCTTTCGGCTTCCTGAGATAACCGTGATCGTACCCTTACCCGGAACCGTTGCCGGCGCATTTATCTCATATGACGCGCCCGTAAGTGCCTGCTGTTTATTGGTCTTCGCAACAGACGGAGCCTCAACCTCAACCGTTACATTCTTCAAAATATCCTCTGCTGTATATGAGGCCGGCACAGGAATATCGTTTGATGTGGCATTCCTGTCAAAATCCTGGACCTTAACACCCTTTACCGATACAGAGGAAATATTCGCATTTTCAAAATATGCTTCCTCACCCGGTGATGGAGGGGTTATTGCCTTCGCCTCATCTGTTGACCTGTCAAAAAGCATCTCGTCAATTTTAAGAGGCTCCTCCCATGGCTCTTCGAGAGTTTCCTCCCCGGGGTTTGCGCCGAAATATGCGCTGTAAGGGAATATAATTGTAACCTGTGTCAGTTTATTATATGTATCCGCTTGAATACCTTGATCCATCGTGACCGATCCCGATGCTGTAAATGCCGATACCGGAATCGTTATATACTCCCACTCACCTCTGTTTGGAAGCTGAAATTGCTTCTTGTATCCGACATTTCCCGATTCGGTCGAATACTCAAAGTTCATTTCAAGCGTACGATTTGCCACCGCGCCTTTTCCGTGATCAACAGTCTGTGGAGTATGTACCCACATTGAGATATTCTTTGTATCGCGCATAAGGTCGAGCATGGAAAGACTTTCATTGGCAAGCTCAACTTTGTCATCACTAAACTGCAGAACAAATCCGTTATAGCGTTTTGCAGGGTCTGAAATGTATTGACCGGGATATGTTATCATCAATGAGTTTCCGAACATTCCTGGTTCGGCAAAGCTTTTCTTTGTGCTTATTGTACCACCGCTATAGCCGTATACCATTTTAAAATCGGCTTCTCTTTCCATCGAAAGCTTGTAGTTATACTTCACCTGTGAGTCTGTGTCCTGCGCGATAACTATGCCGCTTAAGCTGCCAAAGGCAATTGCTGCCGCGCATATACCCGAACAAATTCTTTTTATCATTCTCATACCCACCTTTTGGTTCTGTTTATTTTACTATTAATTTATAAGTCTGCGGCTCTATGCCGTTACCGGATACATCCGAAACAGTAATTGTATACTCACCCCTCATCTCCTTAGGTATAGTGAAGCCGAAATTACTGTAGGAATAGTTCCTCCACGGCCAATGCGGATAGGAAACCCAGCCCGGATACACCTTATACAATGCGTTTTTAACACCATCTACCGGCAATCCCTCAACCTTAAGTTCACCGTTCAGCTCACGGTCTGTCTTATTCATAATATGAATTGAAATATGCTCCTCGATCCCCGCTTCAACCTCAAAGACCTTTGGAATCTGAACAGCCGCATTTGCCGGGTACTTGGTTACAAGCTTCTCTATATGCTCTGATTCTACAGGCTCAGGATGTCTTACATATTTAGCAGCAGGCGTGTCGCCCACATTCGTAAAGGTGAAGTCGTCTATCCAGAGTCTGCCCGATGATTCAAGAGTAAGATTAAACAGACTTATATATCTCACCTTATCAAGATGCATCATATCGCTCATACCAAGGTCACTTATCCTGAATTTATACTGCTTCCATTCCGTTGAGTTAACATCAAACGGAATACAGTAGCGCTCAAGCTCGCGCTTTTTGAAATTGGAGCGCTGCTCGTTCTGATTAGTGCTCTTTTCCTGCTCAAACCGAAGCATAAATCTCTGCTTTGAGCCATCGCCCTTAGCCCAGAAGGTGAAGTAAGTAGTATCGGCTATATCCCATGATTTTGGGATAGTGGCTCTCGCTTGTCCTCCGTATGACCCCTCAGGGCAGTTATAAGTGAACATGATCGGATTTGAGCCCGCAGCTCGCTGTTCTCCTGAGTTTGTGACAACAGTAAACGAATCTGTGTCTGTGTTCTCATGATCCTCCCACGCCTTCCATGTCATGTTCTCTTTTTCTGTTTTATCCGATACGGTAAACGGTTTTACCTCCTTATAAGGCACGCCGCCTATCTTTATATTATCCACAGTGAAGCTGCCCGGGCCATCATCAAGAGATGTGAGAAGCACCGACTTTATCTGTGTAGTGTCAAGTATACCCTCCTCATTCTTAAAGAGCGTCAGGGGGAAGAACCAATCCTTCCAATTATCATGCAAGTCCATCTGCATATATGTTGTGAAAACGCGTCCGTCCTCAAGCTCGATGCCTATGCCAAGCTTGCGCATATCGCCATCGCCCTTTATCCTGAGAGCGAGCCATTTTGCTCCGCTCAAGTCGGCATCTTTGCCGAAATCAGCGATCGCGGCACTGTCCCAGCTATCGGCTTCACTTCGGTCAAATGCGATAAGCTGACCTCTTCCTTCATAGCCGTTGTTGGTACGCTCTGCGCGAACCTCCCCCCCGAACACCTTGAATTCACAATTATTTTCATCAAAATCAACAATGTGCTCCCATGTTGAAAGCGGTGACGGATCCTCATATGGTCTTTCAGCCTCAGGCGGGCGCGTATCCGGCTCCTGAAGCATCTTGTATTTCATATATATTCCTGAATAGTTCGATGGAGTGAATTTCTCATAGTCCATAAACATATTAGGATTCGCGCCTATATGGAAGGACCATGCCGTATAGTTCAGCTCGTTTCGGTCTATGAAATCATGTATCTCATTCATCCACACATGCGGGTATTCACAGATGTAGTTATCATACCAGTCAAAAAGTCTTTCTCCCCAGTGACCGTACTCACCCACAAGGATCGGGGCTTCATCAACCAGGCATTCCACGGCCTTTTCGACCGGATTGTATTCCGGCTTCATGGGATAAATATGCGTGTCGTAGATCACACCGTTACCGGTCTTATCCTCTAACTTATAGCCATGCTCCATACCGTTATAGCCATCGCATAAGGCATCAAAGTAATATGCCCAATCCAGACCGCCGGCGATAACAATATTTTTTGCGCCCTTTTTACGTATCATATCAAGGATCTCCTGATGACCATAAACGCGCTGTGTCTTTTTGCCATAGCTGTCAGAGGTTTCGAGATAGCCGCCGTTACGCCACATATCCCACGAAATATCATGAGGCTCGTTAAGAAGTCCGAAGATTACACCCGGATTGTTGCCGTAAACCTCGACTGCGTCAAGCCAGAAATCCTTTTGCTGCTCGGTGATAGCATAAAACTCATGCAGATTCAGTATAACATACTTTCCTCGCGAGGTGATCTGCTTTATTATGTTATCGACCATTTTACGATAGTCGCCGTAGTTCTTACCCTGATACCATTCCTGTCCAAACCAGAACTTTGAATGAACACATAAACGCACGCAATTTGCATTCCAGTCATCACACAGAATTCCGACGCGCCTCATAAGGTCATTATCTCCGCCCGTCGCCCACTGAAGGTCAGGTATATTCGCGCCGGTAAGCCTTACCTTTTCACCCTCTGCATTGTATATGTATCTTCCCTCTACGTGCAGCTCAGACGGAACGACCGTCTTTTGAGCTGTTCTCACTCTTGCTTCCGCCCCGCAGGAAAAAACAAACTGCGAAGCAAGAAGCGCGAGTGAGAGGAGGAGAGTCGTTAAACGCTTTTTCATCATAACAAACTCCTGTATTTAACAAAGCTTATTCTTTTACTGAACCCACTGTAAGTCCCTGAATAAAATACTTCTGGAAGAAGGGATATACAATAAGTATCGGTCCTGTAGCAATTATACAGAGCGCCATTCTCGCGCCCTCCTTCGGAACATTTGCAAGCAAGTTGGTTGAACCCATCATAGCCGAATTTTCCGTAAGGTTCTGTATGTTTGAGATCATACTCTGAAGCAGGTATTGGAGATTGTACTTTGATGGCTCTGTAATATACAGAAGCGGCAGCCACCAGTCATTCCAATATGTAAGAGTTGCAAACAATGCTATAGTTGCAA
>CAMNAT010000090.1 GCA_946531785.1 uncultured Oscillospiraceae bacterium | reverse complement strand
AGATAGGCAAGCTTCCGGATGGGTATTTTACAACGGATTTCAGAACGCTTAATTCGCTTGTTCAGGTGAACAATTGTTTAAATATACAGTTAAGAAATCTATTATCCGTATTGGAGTGGTGAATATGAATAAAACAAGAATAGGCATAATATGCCCGTCGGAGATTGCCTTTCGCAGGTTTATGCCGGCAATAGCCAATGTTGACGAGGCGGAATACATAGGTGTAGCGTCCGCAAGTGGCGAAGAATGGTTCGGAGAGGGAAATACAGTTGATAATGCAGTGATAGAAAATGAAGAAAAAAAAGCATACAGCTTTAAAGAAGAATATGGCGGAAGAGTATTTTCAAGCTATCGAGAGCTGATCGCTTCTGATGAAATAGATGCTGTATATCTTCCGTTGCCACCGGCGCTGCATTATAAATGGGCAAAAGAAGCACTTGCTGAGGGCAAGCATATCTTTCTTGAAAAACCATCAACTACAAAATCAAGAGACACAAAAGAGCTGGCTGATATAGCGGCAAAACATAGACTTGCGATGCATGAAAACTATATGTTTGCATTTCATAAACAGATAGAGGAAATAAACGATATAGTGCAAAGTGGAAAGATAGGCGATGTAAGACTGTACAGGATAGCATTCGGATTCCCGCAACGTGCAAAGAATGATTTCAGGTATAACAAGGCTTTGGGTGGCGGTGCATTATTGGATTGCGGTGGATATACCTTAAAGCTTGCAACGATGCTTTTAGGAGATAATGCAAGAATAGAATATTCACAACTCAATTATACTGATGAGTTCGAGGTCGATATATACGGAAGTGCAGCACTTGTAAATGATAAAGGTGTTGCTGCCCAGATAAGCTTCGGTATGGACAACAGCTATAAATGCGACCTTGAAGTATGGGGCAGCAAGGGCTGTATAACAACAGGGCGGATACTTACTGCGCCTGCCGGATTTGTGCCGACCGCGGCTGTTAAGATCGGAAATGAAACAGAAACAATAACACTTTCCGCAGATGATACCTTTGCAAAATCAATAAAGAAATTCTGCAGTTGTGTTAATGATGACAAAGAGAGAATTAATAATTATAAATCTATAATAAAACAAGCTGAGCTTGTTGATGCGGTGAAAGGAGAGAATTAAAATGGCGGTATTAAAGATAACAGACCTGGAGTTGCCGGGTGTTAAGATAATAGAGCCTACATATTTTGAGGATTTCAGAGGATATTACTGTGAAACATATTCATCAAGAACGATGGCGCAATATGGTTTAGAGCCGGTATTTATACAGGATAACCACAGCTATTCAAAGAAGAAGGGCATAATACGCGGCATACATTTTCAGAACAATCCAAAACCGCAACTGAAGCTTGTCAGATGCGTAAGAGGAAGAGTAATGGATTACGCAGTTGATTTACGAAAGGATTCCCCATATTTCAAGAAGTGGGTGGCGGTTGAGCTTTCCGCCGAGAACAGAAAGCAAATATGGATACCATCCGGCTTTGGTCATGCATTCATAACACTTGATGATGACTGTGAGGTCCAGTACAAGGTGGATGAGTGGTATTATCCCGAATATGACAGATCAATAGCATGGAATGATCCGGATATTGGTATAGACTGGGGAACTGACAGCCCTATCATATCTGAAAAGGATACAAAAGCTCCTACACTAAAGGAAAGTGATGTAAACTTCACGGTGGAGGAGAACAAGTGATGAAAAAGGTCATCATTACCGGCGCAGGCGGCTTTATTGGCGGTGCCCTGACGAAGTACCTTCTTGATAAGGGTGTTGTTGTTTATGGAATAGATATTTCAGCACAGCATCTGAAACACTTTAAAGAGTATAATAACTTTATACCTGTTACGGCAAGCTTTATTGATTATGGCAGACCGCATGAAATGATAAAGGATGCTGAAATAGATGTTTTTTATCATTTTGCGTGGCAGGGGGTTTATGGTGCTGCGTTCAGAGATCATACATTACAGCTTAATAATGCAAAATATGCTTGTGATGCGTTAAACGAAGCAGTTAAAATAGGTGTAAAAAAATTTGTATTTGCCGGAACTATGAATGAATATGAAATGAATGAGTATATCAAGGCTGACTATATTGAGCCGAGATACACATATATTTATTCAGCTGTTAAACAAGTCGCTGAAGCAATATGCAAAACGATCGCATTTAACAATAATATAGAATTCTGTACAGGGCGCATTGCTATGGCATACGGTGAGAACAATCGTTCTATGATGATACCGAATGTTGTCATGAAAAATCTTATGAATAACACTCCTTGTAAGCTGATAGAGGGCAACGATCTATATGATATGATATATATAGATGATATTGTGGGTGCTTTTGAAGCTATAGGCGAAAAAGGACTTAATATGAAGAGCTACTATATAGGTCACAGAAAAATAAAGACCTTCAAGGAAATGATCAAGGATATTGCGGATATTCTTAATCCTGAATGTCCGCTGTTATTCGGTGAATACCCCGATGTGCCGTCAGGTGTTGATTATAAAAATATAGATATAAACGCTTTATATAATGATACAGGATTTGAAGCAAGCAGTGATTTTGAAGAAAGTATATTGATAACCTCTGATTGGTTAAAAAGATCTGGAATATAAGGAGAAAGAAATGAAAGGTATTATTTTGGCGGGCGGCAAGGGTACACGGCTTTACCCGAATACCATTTCTGTATCAAAGCAGCTATTGCCGATATATGATAAGCCGCTGATCTACTATCCGTTATCGGTGCTTCTGCTTGCGGAGATAAGAGAGATCCTTCTCATATCCACACCGGAGGATATAGATAATTACAGAAAGCTGCTCGGTGACGGATCGAGAATAGGAATACATATCGAATACAAGGTACAGGACAAGCCGCGCGGACTTGCAGACGCGTTTATACTGGGTGAGGAATTTATAGGAAATGACAGCGTTTGTCTCGTGCTCGGCGATAATGTGTTTTACGGGCAGAATTTCAGCGGTATCATAAGACAGGCAAAGCAGCAGGTATCAGATCATGGCGCGGCTATATTTGGTTATCCGGTAAAGAATCCGAGAGCCTTTGGTGTTGTTGAGTTTGACGAAAACAATAAGGTTATCTCAATAGAAGAAAAGCCGGAAAAACCTAAATCAAATTATGCGGTGCCGGGACTGTATTTCTATGACAACGATGTCGTAGAGCTCGCGAAGAATGTTAAGCCGTCAGCGCGCGGAGAGATAGAGATAACGGCGATAAATAACGCATACCTCGAAAATGGAAAGCTGCATGTCACTCTAATGGGACGAGGCATGGCATGGCTCGATACAGGCTCGCCGAAGGGTATGTATAAAGCATCCGGCTTTGTCAAAACAATACAGGAAATGCAGGGCTTTTATATCTCATGCATCGAGGAAATAGCGTGGCGCAGAGGGTTCATAGACGATGAACAGCTGAGGTCGATAGGCAATGAGCTTAAAATGACCGAATATGGACAGTATCTGCTGTCCCTGGTGGAGGAATAGGAATGTCAAAAACAATAATAGTGACCGGCGGAGCCGGGTTTATCGGCAGTAACTTTGTGTTTTTGATGCTTGAAAGACATAAAGACTATAGAATAGTATGCTTGGATAAGCTAACTTATGCGGGTAATCTCTCAACGCTTGAACCGGTGATGGATAATCCGAAATTTCGTTTTGTAAAGGCTGACATCTGCGACCGTGATGCGGTATATAAGCTGTTTGAGGAAGAAAAGCCGGATATTGTTGTAAACTTTGCGGCGGAAAGTCATGTTGACCGCTCAATAGAGGATCCCGGCATTTTTCTTGAGACGAACATAATGGGAACGGCGACGCTTATGGATGCTTGCCGTAAGTACGGGATAGAAAGGTATCATCAGGTGTCTACGGATGAGGTGTACGGAGATCTTCCGCTGGACAGACCCGATCTGTTTTTTACTGAGGAGACACCTATACATACCTCCAGTCCGTATTCATCATCAAAGGCGGCGGCGGATCTACTTGTTCTGGCATATCACCGCACCTATGGCCTGCCTGTAACGATCTCGCGCTGCTCAAATAATTACGGACCATACCACTTCCCGGAGAAGCTTATTCCTCTTATGATAGCAAACGCATTGGCGGGCAAACCTCTGCCGGTATACGGTGAAGGACTCAATGTACGGGACTGGCTCTATGTTGAGGATCACTGCAAGGCGATAGACCTGATCATACATAACGGCAGAGTCGGCGAGGTATACAACATAGGAGGACATAACGAAAAAACCAATATATATATAGTTAAAAAGATACTTGAGCTTCTCGGCAAGCCCGAAAGTCTCATTACATATGTTACAGACCGCAAGGGGCACGATCTCAGATATGCAATAGACCCGACAAAGATACATAACGAGCTTGGGTGGTTGCCTGAGACGATGTTTGATGACGGTATAGTAAAGACGGTACAGTGGTATCTTGATAACAAATCATGGTGGGAGAATATAATCTCAGGAGAATATCAGCAATATTATGAGAAGATGTATGGAGACAGATAATAATGGCTCTGAAAAAAGGATAAGGGTAATATGAGAATATGCATTATTGGCGCATTTGAGTTTGAGACCATGTCGACGGGAGGTCAGCCGGTCAAGACAAGGGAGCTGTATTATGCATTATGTGGCAGATATGGAAATGACAATATTGAATATGTTGACACATACAACTGGAAACATAAAGCGATAAAGCTGTTTTTGGAGATCAACAAGAAGGTTAATCATGCAGATGTAGTTATTATGCTGCCGGCCATCAACGGAGTTGCCGTGTTTGCTCCTATGCTTGCGTTCTATAAAAAGCTGAAGCATATAAAGCTATACTACGATGTTGTCGGCGGATGGCTGCCGGAGCTGATAGAAAGCAAGCCGGGTTTAAAAAAAGCATTAGCGAAGCTTGATGACATCTGGGTTGAGACTGATGACATGAAAAGGAAGCTCGAGGATCAAGGTCTATGCAGGGTCAGGGTGCTACCGAATTTCAAAAGGCTGAAAGCGGCTGATATATCCGACCTGCCGCAAAACACCGTACCGCCGTTCAGACTCTGCACTTTTTCAAGAATAATGAGGGAAAAAGGGATAGAAGATGCGGCAAACGCCGTGATGAAGGTCAACAAGGCCTTTGGCAGGAATATATGCGAGCTTGATATATACGGACAGATTCATCCCGGTTATGAGAAAGGCTTCAAAAGTCTTATTGAGAGCAGCTCAGGGCAGATAAGCTATAAGGGGCTCGTTCAGCCTAATGAGAGTGTTGGAGTCTTGAAGGACTACTATGCTTTGCTGTTCCCGACCTTTTATGAAGGCGAAGGAATGGCAGGAACGCTCATTGATGCGATATTTTCAGGCTTACCCGCTATCGTAAGCGATTGGCGGTATAACAGGGAGATAATAAAAGACGGCTATACAGGGTATATTCATAAAGCTGCGGATGTGGATGATCTGTCAGAAAAAATTCAAAATGCCGTAAATGATCCGGCAAGGTGGAACAAAATGAGGCTGAATTGTTTAAACGAGGCTGAAAGATATATGCCTGATACCGTCGTAGCCCTGATCTCAGAGGTCATTGAAAAAGGATGAGTGTGAAATGAAAAGATTACTGTGCATAGTTGGGTCATTGGATCAGGGCGGAGCAGAAACCTTTTTGATGAAAATGTACCGCAGACTCGACCGAACACAATATCAGATGGATTTTTGCGTTATGAACAGTCAGAAGGGCGAATACGAGGATGAAATAATCGCCTTGGGAGGCAGGATATATCATATAGTTGAAAAATCAAGCGGCCCAATGAAGTGCTTGAGATCGATAAAGAGTATTGTTAAGGAAAACGGCTATAAAAGCGTTATACGCGTAAATGAGCATTCTTTGTCAGTTCTGGATCTGATTGCTGCAAAATCAGGTGGAGCTGAGATATTGGCGATGCGCTCATCAAATGCAAACTCAGGCAGCAGTAAAAAAAGGCTGCTGCACAGACTGTTTAAATTTCTGCCTGTTATGGTGCCAAATGTGAAAATAGCGCCATCGGATAAGGCGGCAGAATATACATTCGGAAAAAAAGCGGTGAGAAACAACGAGATCGTATTTCTGAGGAACGGTATTCCGTATAACGAATACGATTTCAGTATGGAAAAGAGAGAAAAATATAAAAACGAATTCAAACTTGATAACTGCTTTGTCATAGGTCATATCGGCAGATTCTCAGCACAGAAAAATCATATATTCTTAATAGGCGTTTTCAAAGAGCTAATGAAGATGAATGTAAATGCAAGGCTTCTGCTTATCGGAGATGGAGAGCTCAGGGATGAAATAAAAAAGAAAACGGAGGAATACGGTATCAGAGACAAGGTCATATTTGCCGGAAAACGCAGCGATGTGCCCGCGATCTTATCTGTGATGGATATGCTGTTGTTTCCTTCGCTGTACGAGGGAATGCCTAATGTTGTGATCGAGGCACAGGCGGCAGGGCTGCCTTGCGTTATATCGGATACGATAACGCGTGAGGCGGATATCACCGGACTTGTGAGATATTTGCCGCTTGAAAATGGAGCAGAGGCGTGGGCGGAATGCTGCGCCGAGACATTAAAAGAAAAAAAGGAAAGGCAGGATACCGAATGCTATTTTAAAGAGAACAAATATGATATAGAATCCGTAACGGATGAGTTTATAAGAATGGTGTTTTAAAGGGTGATGGAAAATGCATACAGAAAGAGAAAAAAAGCAGATAAAGTGGCTGTTGATAATGCTGACAGTTTACTTCAGCTCAATACTGGTTTTTTCAATAAAGACCGATTTAAATAAGTATTCACAGATTCTTTTTATAGCATCTGTCGGTATGTGTGCAGTTTTTCTCTTTGTTCATAGAATACCTGTACAGTTCGGACCGTATCTTCATTTTTTTCTGTTGTTTATAATAGTGTGTTCTATTTCTTTGTTGTGGGCAAGGGATAGCGGATTAGCAACAGAAAAAATAGTTACATTGATTCAGCTGTATATAATGTCATTGGTGCTTCTTAATTTCATGCTTGAAATTGATAACATGGAAGCGGTTCTCAAAGCCATTATGTTTTCCGGATTCATTTCGGCAGTGTATATTTTTGCGTTTTATGGCATATCCGGTTATTTGGATATGTTACGCGAAGGCGAAAGAGCCGGTCAGGAGATAAATAATGTTAATGCGATAGGAATGTATATGTCTGTCACGGCTATTATCTGCTTTTATTTTGCATACATAAGGAAGCAATATATGCTTTACCCGGCAATGATAGTTCCTGTAGTGTTAGCACTCGGCAGCGGATCCAGAAAGGTGCTTGTCATGCTTGTGGTTGGTTTTTCTTTGATAGCTCTGGTTGATTATGCTTCTAATGTAGATATAAGGAAATCAATAGGTTTTCTTGCCATTGCAATCGTGCTTATAGCGGCTTTTATATGGATATCACAGCAGGAGATATTTAATACTGTATTTGAAAGATTCGACGGAATGCTGCAACAGGGAAGAAAACAGGAGCATTCTGCTATGATAAGAGGCATGATGAGAGAGGCGG
>CAMNAT010000089.1 GCA_946531785.1 uncultured Oscillospiraceae bacterium | reverse complement strand
TGTTGATATTGGCGGGACCAATATCAAGTTTGCTGTCGTGGAGGGGGAGGAGGTCAGGCTGAGAAAGAGTATTCCCACAAATGACACCTGTGAAGGTATAATAGATGATATAATAGATTATATCAGTGAAATTCGCACGATATATGATATAAAAGCTGTCGGGATCGGCACACCGGGAGCAATTGATGATGGCTTGGTGACAGCCGTTAATATCCCGTTTAATGCTACACCGCTTGAGAGTCTTATATCGGAAAGAACAGGGCTTCATGCAACGGTAGATAATGACGCAAATTGTGCGGCTTTGGGCGAGAGTGTGTTTGGCAGTACAAGCGACTGTAAAAACATAGTGCTGATCACTTTAGGTACAGGCGTTGGAAGCGGCATAATAATAAACCGAAGCATATATAATGACGGCGGTGAAATGGGGCATATGATCATTGCGGCTGACAGCGGGCAAAAATGCGGTTGCGGTCAATATGGGTGTTGGGAGACATTTTCATCAACAAAGGCTCTTATAAGATACGCAGAGGAACAGGCGGATCAGAATAAAAACAGCATATTGTACAAGCTGGCAGACCGTGGTAAACTTACCGGTGAGCTTGTTTTTGAAGCGGTCGAAAAGGGATGCGATGTAGCTCAGGCGGTATTTGACAGGTACATACGCTATCTTGCAATAGGCATCAGGAATATTATGAATATCTTTTCACCTGATGCAATAGTTCTTGCAGGTGGAATAACAATGCAAAAGGAAAAACTGCTGGATCCGTTAAAAGCTGAACTGCCGGAAGGCGCAAGGATAGAGATATCAATGCTACAGGAAAAAGCGGGAGCATTAGGAGCGGCAATGCTATGATATATAAGAATTGCAATATCAACGGAAGGATAAGTGATATAAGAACTGAGAACGGTATAATTGCCGAAATCGGGATATTTAATGAAAGCGGACATGATCTCGAAGGAGCTAAAGTGTTTCCGGGGCTTATAGATATACATTCTCACGGCTGTATGGGCTATGATACCATGGATGGGGATAAACTCGAAGAAATAAGTGACTATCTCGCGCAAAATGGTGTTACAGCATGGTTGCCAACTACCATGTCAATGGATATAGAAACAATAAGAAATGTGGTAAACATAGATATACCTAAAACAAATGGTGCTGAGATATTAGGTTTTCATATGGAGGGACCATATATATCGCAAAAACATAAAGGCGCACAGAATGGACGATATATAAAATCGCCGGATATAGACGAATTCAATACTCTTAGAAACATACGAATGGTTACACTTGCCCCGGAACAGTACAAATGCATGCAGTTTATCAAAGAGTGTGACGCGATAGTATCTATAGGTCATACAGACGCGGATTACTGCTGTACAATGAAAGCGATTGAGAATGGAGCAGGGTGCCTTACGCATACCTTTAATGCTATGCCGCCGTTGCACCACAGAGCACCCGGGCCGATCGGCGCGGCAATTGACGGTGATATATATATACAGGTCATATGTGACGGCTTGCATATACATAAGAGCGTGATAAAGATGCTGTACCGTACCTTTGGCGAAAACAGAATGATACTTATTTCCGACTCCATGCGTGCAACGGGACTTGATGACGGAGAATATGAGTTTGGAGGACAGCGGGTAACTGTAAATAATTCAATTGCAAGAACAGCTGACAGAGCTATCGCAGGCAGTACAACAACACTTTTGAAATGCGTTAAGAAAGCTATAGAGTACGGAGTGCCGGAGCAATCGGCATTTAACATGGCATCAAGAACACCGGCTGAATTGCTGAATATAAAAAAGGGTAATATCAAACCCGGCTATGCCGCAGATATAATAGCTGTAGATACCGATTATAACATAATATCAACGATAATAGCAGGTAAAGTGATAAAGAATAAGACAGGAATGATGTATGTATAATAAAATACCTATAAAGCTTTTGCCTGTTCTTAAAGATTACATATGGGGCGGAAAAAAGCTGAAAACGAATTATAATAAAAAGACTGATTTTGACACAGTAGCTGAAAGCTGGGAGTTATCGGCTCATCCGGATGGACCGTCAGTTGTATTCGGTGGAGAATATGACGGCTGTACCTTAGCGGAATATACAATTAAAGCCGGGAAAGAAGTTCTCGGCATAAAGGCGCAAGATATGGACTGTTTTCCTTTTTTGATAAAGTTGATTGATGCAAAAGACAATCTTTCTGTGCAGGTGCATCCGGATGATAAATATGCATTTGCGCATGAGGGCGGCTACGGTAAAACAGAAATGTGGTATGTGCTTGACTGTGAGCCTGATTCATATCTGTATTATGGCTTAAACAGAACGCTATCCAAAGATGAGTTTAAAAGGCATATTGAGAACGACAGTATTCTTGATGTTCTGAACAAGGTGTCTGTACATAAGGGTGATGTGTTTTTTATTCCTGCCGGAACGATTCACGCCATAGGATCGGGAATTGTTATATGCGAGATACAGCAGAACTCAAATACCACCTATCGAGTATATGACTATAACCGAAAAGGCAAGGACGGTAAGCCGCGTGAGCTGCATATAGAAAAAGCTCTTGATGTAGCCAACCTTATACAAGCGCCGGAGCAGTTGCCGATACCGCAGGAGAACATCGCACTTCTTGCAGAATGCAAATATTTCACGGTATATCGTTTACGGGCGGAGCATAAAACACCCGTTAAGATCAATAAAACAAGCTTTCATTCATTGATCGTTACAAAAGGAAACGGTACAATTTGTATGAATAATACTGAAACCGAATTTAATAAGGGTGACAGCATATTTATTCCGGCTCAGGATGGATGCTACGAAATAACAGGTAAATGCGAGATAGTGTTATCACATATGTGATGATATAGGAGAAAGACATGTATATAGGAGTAGACTTAGGCGGAACAAATATAGCCGCAGGAATTGTTGATGATAATGGCAAGCTTATATATAAAAGCAGTGTTCCCACACAAAAAGAGCGGCACTATTCAGAGATAATAAAGGATATGGCTGAGCTTGTAAAGACAATAGTAGCAGATGCAGGTTATGATATTTCAGATATTAAAGCCATAGGCATCGGCTGTCCCGGCACTATTGACAACTCGAATGGTATAGTTGTATATTCTAATAATATAAAAATGGATCATGTTCCTTTAGTGGATGAATTCAGAAAATATATTGATATTCCCGTAAACATTGAAAACGATGCTAACGCTGCTGCATATGGCGAATATATAGCAAACGGTAATAATGTAAACAGCTATGTATTTATGACTCTCGGAACGGGAGTTGGGGGCGGCATCATAATAAACGGAAAAATATATCGCGGCTTTAATTGTGCAGGAGCTGAGATAGGTCATTCGTCAATCGTTATAGACGGTAAGACTTGCACATGCGGAAAGAAAGGATGTCTGGAATGCTATGCATCCGTTACCGCGCTTATAGAGCAGACTGAGGAGAAGATGAAGGAATGCCCGGACTCTCTTATGATCGAATGGGCAAGAACACACGGTAAAGTCAGCGGCAGAACAGCGTTTGAATGCGCAAAAGTCGGAGATAAAGCAGCCATTGAGGTAAAAGACAAATATATAAGATATATAGCAGAGGGTGTCAGTAATATAATAAACATATTCCAGCCGGATATGTTTGTGATAGGCGGAGGAATAAGCAAGGAGGGCGACGAGTTGCTTGTTCCCATAAAGAAATTTGTATATGAAAATGACTTTAATAAATATATGCCAAAGACGGAGATCAAAATAGCGGAGCTGTTTAATGATGCAGGAATCATAGGAGCGGCATTGGCGGCAGAAAATGAATAGATATGTTCTCTAATAGAGCCTCCTGAATGTCGGGTATGCATGTCCAACTTTGACGGACATACATACCCTATCCATTTCTGATTACAGGGCATATGTGCTGTTTAATGATATAGATAATAATTATTAAACATCTCCCTAAGTGCGCATATGTCTTGCAATGAGCGGTGGAGAGCCGCAAAGAGTTTTCATAAACTCCTCCTTTTTTGATATATGGTGGCATATAGCCATGACATCGGAATATGTCACCAATATTGATTACAGGGCATATGTATAAGGTTCAAGCCCCTATCTGAACCACACATTCTCTCTCTAGATAAATCAATTTCTTAATAAATAATATGAAGCCATAATAAAGTACATATGCCTTGTAATGAATACTACATATATTCTCTCTCCTCTTTCCGAGGTGCGGGTCCGCAACCGGCGGACCCCGCTCGGGTAAAATTAACATAGTTCACAGCATTAAATACCTCTATATATGGAGCCGCATTGTCCAGTCAAGGCAATGTGGCTCTTGTAAGATAGCATCTTATATCGGGCTGAAAATCTGAAAATATTAATAAAAATGAAAAATACCCTTGACAAATCTCGTCTGAGGAGACGGTACTGAGGGACGTGGTGTACAGCTAAACTTATTCGATGTATCCTTCCCATCAGAGGAAGAACAGCGAAACAGCATTGAAGCGGAGCAAACAAGCTCCGCTTTTAAAATGCGCAATATTTCGCAGCAGATGATAGATGAGGTGCTTACAAGCGGGGCAAATAACCGCAACACCATATTGAATATCTGTGTGCAGTATAGTAAAAACAAATCTGCCGAGGATAATATCGAATTTCTCAAGAGAGAATACGGTATTGGCGGTAAGGGCTTTGTTATCGACGGCACAAAGGTAGCTGCGTGGTGGGATGATAAGGACATAAAGATAGCAAGAGGCGACAGAGCCGTTGACAGCTTCGGCGGTGAGCTTATCACATGGGATGAAGCAGATACACGCATCAGAGAGCTTCTTGATATAGGCAGATATGCGCCGCAGACAACGCTTGACAAAATGCGTGATTACGAGCTAAGCGAAACTGCAAGTGCGTTTTGGTATATGCATCAGGATCTAAACTATGATGATTATCCGCAGCTGCGAAACCTGTTCGAGCCCGAATGGTTTAAGGGCGGATTTCCGGACAGTACGGCAAGGATAGCAGAGCTTATGAGAACTCCAGAGGGGGTTGATAGATTCATAGCCGTAGTATCGCAGATAGCGGAACAGCATTCAGAAAACAAAGATGTAATGCGGTTCAGAATGTATGCGCCGGACAGAATACTTAGCCAGCTTACAGATCTGCAGCGTGAGCGGCTGCATTTTACGGCTAATGAGTATCAGGGCAGCACAGCATCGCGGTTTATCACCGAGGATGAGCTTGATGATATGTTCATTAAACGCGGCAGCGGCATTTCTGATGGCAAGCTGAGAATATATCTGTATTTTAAGGAGCATACGGATAAAAAAGAGCGTACTGATTTCTTAAAGAATGAATACGGTGTCAGCGGATACCTGGCTGGCTTGTTTAGTCAAGAGTCTGGTAGTAAAGGTATAACATTCAGCAGAAGTGATATATTATCACCGCTTGCAAAGGTGGAGCTATCATGGAATGCCGTAGAGAAGCGGATTGATAAGCTCATAAAGAGCGGAAAATACCTATCCGAGCGGGAGCTTAATGTCGAGCTGCCGAGGTATCAGAGCGAAATAGAACAGCAGCGTATCCGTGATGAGAAAATTGAGTATCTGCGGAATATGAATGGCCTTACGCCGGAGGAAAGGCGTGACACGCTTCCGAAGCGTATCGCATATTTTACCGAGGTAATAGATACATATGAAAAGAACTTTTTTGAGGAATACGGTGTACAGGATCTGCTCGGCAAAACAGAGATATATATCAGTGATGCCATAAAGGATGCCGATACAAGGCAAAACCTGATAGCCTGCATGGATAAGATAAAGGGTGCGACTACTGACGGAACTGCGCGGAACATGGCGCATCAGTTTTCGGAGGAGCTTTCCGCTTTAAAAGTGATAGATATGCAGAAGGTCGGATCGTTCTATGAAATGTACGGTGATGATGCAATAGAAGCTGCAAGGGTGCTTGATCTCAATGTATCTCACAGAGAAATAGACGGGCAGCGTGTAGCAATGGCAGGCATACCGGAATTTGCTGTGGAGAGGTATTCTGATGAGCTGTACAAGAATGGGGTTGTTGTAAATATAACAAACAGACCGCCTGACAATGAACGGTATTCCGGAGTGTCAAAGGCTTTGGCACATGAGCTGTTTGATGTCGGCCACCAGGTATATGAATACAACAATGGCTCAATGGAGGTTATACACAGCAGCGAGGATATAGATAATCATATGGGTTTCCTTATGATAGACAATCCGGAGCTTATGGAAAGGGCACAAACGCTCATAAGTGATTTCTATGAGCAGGAATATGGTGATGAAGGTGCTGATTTCAGTAATCTTCATAAGGTGAGTCTTGCATATACCACGACCGAGGACGGCGCAAGTGAGATACAGGTCGATGCCGATCTTGTGGATTATCGTATAATAAAGTATCTTGATAACCATGAGGTAGAGCGTGAGCAGTTCAAAGACTTATATGACATGGTTGAAAACGGCTTGTCGGATCTGAATTTCGATGAGCTTGTTTTTATGTATGAAAGTGACATTGCTGCCGCAATACCTGAGCAGGATGAGCAGGATCTATCGCTTGCGGAGCAGCTTGTAAACTTCGTGCGTGAATATAACTATTACGAATACATGGATAATCTCGATGTAGGCTCGGACCATTCTGATTTAGTAAAGCAGATGTCGAGTGAGCTGCAAAGCAGAGAAAATGTTCAGTCCCTTATTGAAAGCATCAAAGGCTCATTGCCCGAATATGAGGAGGATGACGAATACCTTGAACGGGCAAATTCTTTGATAAGCCAGCTTGATGGCTTGTTGAACCAGTCACAAGAATATGACATAGGCTTCGGAAGCCTGGGCAACGGCACAACTGTCTGGAACAGGCTTGAGGAGGTAAACGGCGATTACAAAACCATCGCACATATTGAGGATAACGGTGATGTCAAATATTATGAGGAATTACCGGATGATGTGAAGCAGCGAATAGAGCGGCAGGCAGAGTTTGAAAAGGCTATTTATCAAAGCATAAACTCAGACACACCGCAGCGAACACGCCGTAATACCGATCAGATAAACTATAATATTCTTACAGAGCTTGCGCCGGAGCTAATGAACGGTGATGCAAGGTATATGCGTTTTCAGGATAAAGCCATGATGCCGCTTATCGTAGAAAAGCTGTCTGACACAAGAGTATCCGTAGCACATACATATATTCTTAACGGTGATGTTATGTATGATCCTGAAATGGAGTTTGAGATAGACAGAAACACACGCTCACTGTCACCGAGAACATACAGACAGGACGATATGGGTATATATCAGTATGCAGAGCTTGAAAACGGTTTGTTAAATACAGCTTTTGTGACACAGTTTAATTCATTTGCCCGGACATGGTTCAAGAATATAGAGAACACGAACTATGTCAGAGAGCGTGTCACAATCGAGTTTAACGGTGAGGACATTTCAATAAGCTATGATGAAACCGGAAACATATCTGAAATATCGGGTGATGAAGAAGCGGTACAGCAGTATAAGGCGGAGCATCCTATGCCGGAAACAGCACCGGAGCCGGAGCAGCATAATGATAACGATCTCATA
>CAMNAT010000088.1 GCA_946531785.1 uncultured Oscillospiraceae bacterium | reverse complement strand
GATCAACGAGGCGGTCGAGCTTGCAAAGAAGTATTGTGATGAGCAGGAGCCGTCATTTATAAACGGTGTGCTCGGAGCTATCCTGAAGGATCTATGATGACCCTTGGGATAGACACAAGCAATTATACGACATCTGTTGCCGTATATGACGGCACCGGATATAAGCACAGCCGGAAGATACTTGATGTAAAAGAGGGGATGCGCGGCATCCGTCAGAGTGATGGCGTGTTTATCCATAACAGGGCGCTTCCCGATATGATCGCCGAACGGCTTATGGAGTCCGGACGGGAGATCGCGGCGGTAGGTGTCAGCACAAGACCGAGAAGCGTGGAAGGCTCATATATGCCGGTGTTCACAGTCGGCCATGGATATGCTCGCGCGGTCGCCGCGGCGCTTGGCGCAAGGCTTTATGAGTTTTCGCATCAGGATGGGCACATAATGGCGGGTATATATTCCGCAAATGCGCTTGAGCTTCTTAGTGAGCCGTTTATATCTGTGCATCTTTCGGGCGGCACAACAGAGATCCTGCGTACAGAGTATGATGGTATCGGGTTCAGAAACAAGATAATCGGCGGCACTCTCGACATTAGCGCGGGTCAGCTTATTGACCGCGCAGGCGTGGCAATGGGGCTGAAATTTCCGTGCGGCAGAGAGCTGGAGCAGCTTGCAAACGAGACTGATGAGTTCTTTAAGCTTCCTGTATCGGTAAAGGGCGCATATATGAATCTGTCAGGGGCGGAAACGAAGCTTTTACGCGGTATTGACGGAAAAGCTCCAAAAACTGCACGCTCGGTGCTTTTATATATCCGTGATGTGCTTGTAAAGACGATAGCGCATGCGGCGGAGGATACCGGACTAAAAAAGGTGCTTGTGGTCGGCGGCGTCGCGTCAAACATGATAATAAGAGAAGGCTTAATGAATATGCCGGAGCCTGAGGTGTATTTCGGCTCAGCGGAGCTTTCAAGTGATAATGCGGTCGGTGTCGCGGTGCTTGCGGCACTGGCGGCGAAAGGATGATATGAGATGGATGATTCACAGCAGGTGATCGGTACCGTATCGCGTGTAAATAATTATATAAAGCGACTTCTTGACAGCAAAAGCGTGCTGTCAAATCTTTGGGTAAAGGGCGAGATATCAAACTATAAGCGTCATTCGTCGGGGCATATCTACCTGACCTTAAAGGATGAATCGAGTGTTCTTAAGGCTGTGATGTTCCGCTCAGCCGCGGCAACGCTTGCGTTTATGCCGTCGGACGGCATGAAGGTGGTCGCGCGCGGAAGAGTGTCGGTATATGAGGCAGGCGGCGCGTACCAGTTATATATAGAAGAAATGGTCCCTGACGGCGTCGGCGCGTTGTATCTTGAATATGAAAGACTGAAAAAGCAGCTTGCGTCGGAGGGCTTGTTCGATGAGAGATTCAAGCAGCCCATACCGAGATATCCGTCAAGAATAGGCGTTGTGACGGCACCTACAGGCGCGGCGGTGAGGGATATTATAAATGTTGCTACGAGGCGGTATCCGCTTGCGGAGCTGGTCATATATCCGGCTCTCGTTCAAGGCGTCGGTGCCAAGGAGAGCATAGTGACCGCTATCGAGTATTTTAATGAGAAGAATAATGTTGACACGCTCATAGTCGGACGCGGCGGCGGAAGCATAGAGGATCTTTGGGCGTTCAATGAGGAATGTGTAGCAAGGGCGATCTTTGCGTCGAAAATACCTGTGATCTCTGCGGTCGGGCATGAAACTGATTTCACCATTGCCGACTATGTTGCGGATCTGCGCGCACCTACTCCGTCCGCGGCGGCGGAGATAAGCGTGCCGTCATCGGCGGAGCTTGCAAGATTCCTGGATGTATGCCGTGCGCGGCTGCATTCGGCGGCAGGCGCAAGGATAGATAATCTCAGACTGCGTATAAAGCGGCTTGAACCGCGCAGTCCGGAGGATATGATAAACGAGCTGAGGCAGAAGCTGGATATGCTTACGCATCGGGCGGAGAATTCTTATAAATTGGGCTTATCTGAGCGCGGCGGAAGGCTTGGCAGTCTCAGCGGAAAGCTGGATGCGCTCAGCCCGCTGTCAACGCTTACACGCGGATACTCAATACCTGTATCGGAGGATGGAAGGGTATTGAAGGCGAAGAAGGATTTCAAGTCTGGCGAGGAATTCACCCTGAGGGTGCGTGATGGTGAAGTAGACTGTATGGTAAGATAGGAGAAATAGCATGGCAAAAAAAGAAACATTTGAGACCTCCATGACGGAGCTCGAGGAAATAGTTGGAAAGCTTGAAGCCGGAGATGTGACGCTCGATGAATCACTGGAGCTGTTTGAAAAGGGAGTAAAGCTGGTGAAGAGCTGCCGGAACAAGCTCGATGAGGCAGAGAAGAAGGTAAAGATACTTACAGCAGGCTCTGATGGCGATATGGTCGAAAAGGACTTTGGTGATGCGGAATGAAGGCTGAATTAAGAGAAAGAATAGAAGTAATAGATACCTCTCTTGATGCGTATCTTCCTGTGCGCGATGTTCCGCAGAGCGAAATTTATGAGGCTATGCGGTACAGTTTGTTTGCCGGCGGCAAGCGGCTGCGCCCGATATTGATGTGGGAATGCGCAAGGATGCTCGGCGGGAGCTGGGAAACAGTGCGCCCGTTTGCGTGCGCGCTTGAGATGATACACACATATTCTCTCATCCACGACGATCTTCCGGCGATGGACAATGACGACCTGCGTCGCGGCTTACCGACAAATCATATAAAATTCGGCGAGGCAATTGCAATACTCGCCGGGGACGCGCTGCTAAACAAAGCGTTTGAGATCGTGTCAGAGTATGAGCATAAGGATGTATCACGCGCGATGCGAGCGATAAGCGTGCTTGCAAGCTCGTCTGGAACTGAGGGTATGATCGGCGGACAGGTGGTGGATCTAGCATCGGAGGGGAAGGATATAACTCTTCCGGAGCTTCAGTATATACACCTGTTAAAGACGGGTGCTATCATCCGTTCAGCGTGTGTCATAGGCGGGATACTTGCCGGAGCGGAGGATGATGAGATCCTGGCGATAGATGAGTATGCAAAGAACCTCGGCATAGCGTTCCAGATAAGGGATGATATTTTAGATGTCACCGGCAGCGAGGAGGAGCTTGGAAAGCCGATAGGCTCAGATGCCGGGAAAGGGAAGAACACATATGTGAAGCTGCTCGGCGAGTGGCGGTCTGAGATGCTTGTAAATGAATTCTCGGATAAGGCAAAGGCGGCGCTTTCCCGCTTTGGCGACAGTGCCGACATGCTTATAAAAATAACAGACTATCTTATAACACGAAAGAACTAAAGGGATGATTTTATGAATTATATCATGGATATTTTCGGTAATAAAATACTGATAACCGCTGCTATCGCATGGGCGATAGCGCAGTTTATCAAGATCGTACTGACACTCATAACCGATCATAAATTTGATTTCACAAGGATCACCGGTACCGGAGGCATGCCGAGCTCGCATTCGGCGTTTTCGGTATCTCTAGCGGTTGCTATCGGATTTGAAGAGGGCTTTGCAAGCCCGATATTTGCGCTTGCGGCAGCGTTCTCAATAGTTGTTATGTATGACGCGACAGGAATAAGGCGCAGCGCCGGTCAGCAGGCTGCGATCCTCAACAAGATCGTTGACAAGATCGGACATGAGGATATAACCGAAACCGGAAAGAGACTGAAGGAGCTGCTCGGTCATACACCTGTACAGGTGTTCGCCGGCGCGGCATTGGGTATAGCTATAGCTATATTGCGTCATCTGATATAAAATGACTGTGTGCGAATAAAATTATTATTTTATACTTGACAAATCAAAACATTAGTGTTATAATGACCATGCTATGAAAAAGACAGTAGCTCATGCAAGGTGTACGGCAAGAGAGGGGATATCGCGGCTGGAAGTGTTCCCGCGTACCGCAGGGGTGAATACCACTTTGGAGCAGTGGAGGAAAGGGTCATACCCGAGTAAAACCACCGTGAATCCGCGTAAGAGATGAAATCAAGTGACGGCTTTAGCCGTAATCAGGATGGAACCGTGTAAATTATGCACTCCTGAGCATTTATTTGCTCAGGAGTTTTTTACCTTATAAGAAATTGCTGCTGACGCACCAATTTCTTTCGGGTTGCAAACGCGCGCAATGCGCGCTAGAATTGCCAAAGGCAATTCTTTGTTCGTGGGCACACATAAGGAGGAAAACAAAATGGCTGTTGAAATGAATGAATTGCAAACACTGAGACATTCCGCGTCGCATATACTTGCACAGGCGGTAAAGCGTCTTTTTCCGGAGGCTAAGCTTACTATAGGTCCTCCGATCGACAACGGATTTTACTATGACTTTGATATAGAAAAGCCGTTTTCGCGCGAGGATCTGGATAACCTCGAGGCGGAGATGAAAAAGATAGTAAAGGAAAATCTTAAGATAGAGAGATTTGAGCTTCCTCGTGATGAGGCGCTGGAGCTCATGAAGGATGAGCCGTATAAGCAGGAGCTTATAAACGATCTCCCCGAGGGCGAGCCGATCTCATTCTATAAGCAGGGCGAGTTCACAGACCTCTGTGCGGGACCGCATGTGCGCTATACCTCAAAGGTGAAGGCGTTCAAGCTGCTTTCGGCAACCGGCGCATACTGGCGCGGCGATGAGCATAACAAGATGCTCACAAGAGTGTACGGAACAGCTTTCCAGACCAAGGATGAGCTTGCGGCGCATCTTGAGCAGCTTGAGGAAGCGAAGAAGCGCGATCATAACAAGCTCGGCCGTGAGCTTGAGCTGTTCACAACTGTTGATGCTATCGGTCAGGGCTTGCCGATCCTGCTTCCGAAGGGTGCAAGGATAATCCAGATACTCCAGAGATGGATCGAGGATGAGGAGCAGAAGCGCGGCTGGCAGCTTACAAAAACACCGTACATGGCAAAGAGCGATCTCTATAAGATATCCGGACACTGGGATCATTACAGAGACGGCATGTTTGTTTTGGGTGATGAGGAAAAGGATGGCGAGGTATTTGCGCTCCGTCCGATGACCTGCCCGTTCCAGTATCAGGTATTCCTGAACCGCGGCAGATCGTACCGCGATCTCCCGATGCGTCTCAACGAGACCTCGACTCTGTTCAGAAATGAGGCATCCGGCGAGATGCACGGACTTATAAGAGTAAGACAGTTCACGATCTCCGAGGGACACCTTATGTGTACACCGGAGCAGCTTGAGGATGAATTCAGAAGCTGTCTTGAGCTTACAACATACACTCTTAAAACTCTTGGCCTGTATGAGGATGTATCCTACAGATTCTCACAGTGGGATCCGGATGACCGCGATAAGTATATCGGAACAGTCGAGCAGTGGGATGAAGCTCAGGGCGTTATGAAGACGATACTTGACGATCTCGGGCTCGAATACAAGATAGGCATAGGCGAGGCTGCGTTCTACGGTCCGAAGCTTGACATTCAGATAAAGAATGTTCATGGCAAGGAGGATACGCTCATCACCATCCAGATCGATCAGATGCTTGCAGAGAAGTTCGGAATGGAATATGTAGATCGTGACGGAAAGAAGAAGAATCCGTATATCATACACAGAACATCTATCGGCTGCTATGAGAGAACGCTTGCGCTGTTGATAGAGAAGTATGCGGGCGCGTTCCCGACCTGGCTTGCGCCTGTTCAGGTAAGGTTGCTGCCGATCGCTGATCGCCATGTAGATTATGCATATGAGATCAAAAAGAAGCTCGAAGCGGCAGGTATAAACCGCATAGAGATAGATGACCGCTCCGAAAAGCTCGGTTTTAAGCTCCGCGAGGCTCAGCTTGAAAAGATCCCGTATATGATCGTAATAGGAGACAAGGATATCGAGGCTGGCGCTGTATCGGTGCGTTCAAGAAAGAACGGCGATATGGGCAGTATGCCGGCTGACGAATTTGTAAAGAAGATAGTAGAGGAAGTAGAGACAAAGGCAAGATAAGCACAGAAGCCACGCCCCTGTCATAATATATGGCGGGGGTGAGCTTATGAGACTTGGAATGAGAGGGCATAGCAGATGGAGGATCATACTGCCGTGCCTTTTTATTTTGGCGTGTGTTGCGGCGCATATCATTTTAAAGCGGGCAGAGCCGATGTTTGTCGCTCAGTGCTCCAATTATTCAAATACAGCCTTTACCGATATAGTGAACCGATGCGTGGCGGATATGGCGCGCTCGGGTGAGATGCGCGGATTTTTTATCAATGAAGGCGCGGGTATAAATTCAGTGGAGACCGATACCGCGCAGATAAATCTTGTAAGATCGCAGCTCCTTATAAATGTTCAGGACGCACTTAATGCAGACTATCCGACAGATGTAAAGATCCCGATGGGCTCGCTTTCCGGCTTCAAGCTGCTGACCTATTACGGGCCTGAGCTGTCTGTTAAGATTTTTCCGATAAGCGTAGTGAATGGCGAGCTTGAAGAAAGCTTTGAGGCGAAGGGGATAAACCAGGTAAGGCATAGCGTTTCCATGAGAATAACCGTTGAAATGCGTTATGTCGGATATGCCATAAATGAGACAGAGCTGATAGAGACTACGGTGCCTATAGCCGAGAGCCTGATCTGCGGTGATGTGCCGAAGTATTACGGAGGCGGATATATGCACGGCTTTTAAGGTTATTATACTATAAAAAGAGCAGCTTCCGGATGAAACTGCTCTTGGTATTTTTTCTTTATTCAGCTACGAGATCACCGTTGCTGCTGCCCGAGGAAGCTGAGCTGCTGCCTGATGTCGACTTGTTTGTGCTTGACGAGCTGCTGCCCGATGAAGTTGAGCTGCTGCCTGATGTCGATTTGTTCGAGCTTGACGAGCTGCCCGATGATGTCGAACTGCTGCCTGATGTCGACTTGTTCGAGCTTGACGAGCTGCCCGATGATGTCGAACTGCTGTTTGATGTCGACTTGTTCGAGCTTGACGAGCTGCTCGATGATGCCGAGCTGTTGCCGGATGTCGAGCTGCTTGATGCGGCTGCTGTCGGAGCTGTTGTTGCCTTTGCCGACGACGGCGACTGAGTGGAGCTTTCTGACGAGCCGTTTATAGTCGTGGAAGGCTCGGGCGTGGACGCAGTCCGTGCAGTTTCACTTATCTCTATCTCGTCAAGTCTGCTGAATGTGTAGTTTTCGTTCAGCAATGTCTTTATTATCGATTCAAGAGCGCTTGCCGAAGCCTCATTCTTGCTTGTGTTATTAACTCGGATAATGAGGTTGTTCAGCTTCGGGCGATAGTCACTGAAGTACTTGATGAGCGCGTCTGAGCTTCTTGTTGTGTCATTGTCGCCGATGTCAGCATTCCAATCACAGTAGTAGTAACCGTTTCTTGCGAGCTCATCCTTATATGAAGCCTTGGAAGCGCCGTAGGCAGTGCTCTCATTGCTGGTTCCTATGAAGCGATAAACCTTGAACGGCTTTGTGTCTGAAGGCATATTCTTGCAGATAAGCTCGTACGTTTTATCGATTTCCTCCATAAAGCTGCTTCTGTCCGCATATAATGAATCAGGGTTGCCTGAATAGGAGAGAGGAAGAACGAGATGACCCTCCTCGATCATTCTCACACAGAGATACGGATAGTTCTCTATATTTTTTC
>CAMNAT010000087.1 GCA_946531785.1 uncultured Oscillospiraceae bacterium | reverse complement strand
TACACACTATATTGCGGTTAATATCAGTCAAAAAATCAATATATATTGATTATAACATAATTAATTTAGGTTTTCAACACTTTTTGTAAAAAAATTTTAACATATTAAACAAAGAAGATACAAACTATTGACTTTATGCCCGAAAAGTGGTATATTAAAGCTACTTTAATATTTGAATTGGAGGAAGATCGATGTCAGAAAATGTTTTTGACGTGTTAAAGGAGCGCGGGCTGATCGCCCAGTGCACCCATGAGGATGAGATAAGGGAGCTTCTCGGCAAGGAGAAGGTCACATTTTATATAGGCTTTGACCCGACTGCGGATTCGCTGCATGTAGGTCACTTCCTGCAGATGGTCGTAATGCGCCATATGCAGCAGCACGGACACCGCCCGATCGCACTTGTAGGCGGCGGTACGGGACATATCGGCGACCCGTCGGGCAGAACCGATATGCGCCAGATGATGACAAAGGAGATCATAGACCATAACTGCGAGTGCTTCAAGGAGCAGCTTTCGCGCGTTATCGATTTCTCGGACGGCAAGGCGCTCATGGTAAACAATGCCGACTGGCTGCTTGACCTTAACTATATAGAGTTCCTGCGCGATATCGGCGCATGCTTCTCGGTAAACAAGATGCTCACCGCAGAGTGCTTCAAGCAGAGACTGGAAAAGGGTCTTTCATTCCTGGAGTTCAACTATATGCTCATGCAGTCGTATGACTTTTTGATGCTCAACCGTGAATACGGCTGTAAGCTGGAGCTTGGCGGCGACGACCAGTGGAGCAATATCTTAGGCGGACTTGAGCTTTGCCGCCGCAAGGATAACAAGCAGGTATACGGCATGACCTTCACGCTGCTCACAAACAGTGAGGGCAAGAAGATGGGTAAGACCCAGTCCGGCGCCGTATGGCTCGACGAGAAGAAGACTACACCGTATGAGTTCTATCAGTACTGGGTAAATGTACCCGATGCCGATGTTATCAAGTGCCTCAGAATGCTCACCTTTATCCCGATGGACGAGATCCGCGAGATGGAGAAGTGGGAGGGCGCAGAGCTCAACAAGGCAAAGCGCATCTTAGCATATGAGGTTACATCGCTCGTTCACGGCAAGGAGGAGGCAGACAAGGCAAAGGCTACCTCTGAGGCGGTATTCGCAGGCAGCGGTGTATCGGATGATATGCCGACCAGTGTTATCCCCGATGTTGTCGGCATGGGTGTTCTGGACATGCTCGTAAAGACCGGGCTCACCGCGTCAAAGGGCGAGGCAAGACGACTCGTTCAGCAGAACGGACTTTCAATAAACGATGCCAAATATACCGATGTAAACGGCACGGTTACCGCGGATATGCTCACCGACAAGGGCATAATCATCAAGAAGGGCAAGAAGGTATACCACAGAGTAGTTACGGAATAATATTATTTGGGGTGGTTGTAATGATGTATCCTTTTATGACATTTCCTGATGAAACTACCATCACACATTCGGAAATGAAGCCGGACGGCACTGTGATGGTATATGTTGAGACACCTGATGAAAAAGACGGCTTTCACAATGCATGGTGCATTCTGCCGGAGTACAGATGGGAAAAAATATCCGGATATTCAGAAGAAGAGATCTCAACATATCAGGAAATAATCGAATCTGTCGCGCATTTGATAATAGAGTTTTCGCAAGAGGGAGGCTTTGCAAATGCCGCAAATTTTTAAGGTTGGGTCATATTGGATATATTTCTGGGCGGATGAGAGCAAGCCGCTGGAGCCTGTCCATATCCATATCTCAGAAGGTAAGCCAACAGCTAACGGAACAAAGGTCTGGATAACACGCTCCGGAAAATGCCTTGTTGCGAATAACAAAGGGCATATTCAGGAGAGAACACTGAAAAATATTATGAGGGTCATAGAAGCCAGAAGCAAGGATATTATTCAAAAGTGGTCAGATTATTTTGGTGAGATCACATTTTATTGTTAAGTAATTATATGTAAACGACAACAGTCCGACAGGCTGTTGTCGTTTTACTTTTTGTCGGTAAGACCAAGGATGTAATCGGTGGATGTGTTATAAAGCTTTGCAAGCTTTATGAGCATCGAAACCGGGATCTCACGCTGACCGCGCTCGTACCTCGCATATACCTGCCTGTTGCAGATCAGATAGTCGGCAAGCTGCTGCTGTGTCATGTCATTATCGGTCCTTAAATCATAAATTCTTTGGAAAAACATTTGGATCACCTCTTGACAATGATACCATATGGTACTATAATTGTTTTAAAAATGGTATCAAACGATACCATATCAGATGGGGGAGGATTATGAATATAAAGCTTGGATTGATAAAAGAACAGTTATGTGAAGCTGTAACCAGAAGGTTAAATGATCTGAAGATCGATGCTGATAATATCGCCGACACAACGGCGATCAGGGCGCTTACGGAAATACAGTGCATATTGTCAGATCAGAATACAAGTGATTTTGATGCAGTAGAGAGCATCATATCGGTTTTCGAGAAATACGGGCTCGACTATGGCAGCCGTCATGACTTTTAGCAAATTATATAAAATTTTAAAATAAGACTTGAACTTTCGGCAAAAGTATAGTATAATATAAAAAGCGAAGAAGGGCGAGTCCGTGCGATCCCGCTCCGTGAACCGTGTCAGATGGGGAACCAAGCAGCACTAAGCGGAATACGGGATGTGTTACGGGGCTCTCGCCCGGATTCGTTTTTAATGAAGTATAGGGAGCTTCTAAAAAACGATATACAATATACCGTTTCGGTTCAGTCTATATATTTCCGTCCGCCGAAAAGCGGGCGGCTTTTTAATATATTAAGAGGGGAGGGACAGCATGGCGCATCAGGCGATATACAGACGATGGCGGCCGATGACGTTTGACGATGTTATCGGGCAGAACCATATAACCAAAACGTTGAAAAATCAGATAATGTCGGACTCGGTCGGACATGCTTATCTGTTCTGCGGAACGCGCGGAACGGGCAAAACGACCTGCGCAAAGATACTCTCCCGCGCCGTGAACTGTCTGGATCCCCGAAACGGGAATCCCTGCAATGAATGCGAGATCTGCCGCGGGATCATAGACGGCTCTATCATGGATGTGACCGAGCTTGACGCGGCATCGAACAACGGAGTTGACGATATCCGCGACATCAAGGGCGACCTAAGCTATGTTGCGGCTAACACGAAGTATACAGTATATATAATCGACGAGGTGCATATGCTCTCAACGAGCGCGTTCAACGCGCTCCTAAAGACGCTTGAGGAGCCGCCGGAGAATGTTATCTTCATCCTTGCGACCACAGAGCCGCACAAGGTGCCGCAGACGATCCTGTCGCGCTGTCAGCGCTTTGATTTCAGGCGCATCCGTCCCGATGACATCATCGTGCGGATGAAGGAGATAGCTCATGCGGACGGCTACAGCATCACCGACGGGGCGTACAGGATGCTCGCATCGCTTGCGGAGGGCTCGATGCGTGACGGCTTATCCATTATGGAGCGCGTCATAGCCTCAGGCGGCGAGAGCATAACGGAGGAGGATATAACCGCGGCTTTGGGCATATCGACCTCAGACAGCGTGTTTGAGCTTACCGATGCGATAATTTCCGGCTCCGGTTCGGGAGTTATCGAGGCGATAGACCGAACGTTATCAGACGGCAGAGACCTAGGGCAGCTTGCAACGGCAATGCTTTCGCATTTCAGGGCGCTGATGATATGCAAGCTCACCGACAAGCCCGCGGAGCTTTTGGACTATGACGCGGAAACGATAGTAAGGATAAAGGCGCAGAGCGAAAAGCTCAGCTTTGAAAAGATCGATCATGCCACGACGGTGATCTCACAGGCGATGGCGGACGCGAGGACGATGCGCTCGCAGCGGCTGATATATGAGCTTGCGTATATAAAGCTTGCGCGGCCGGAGACCGACAGAACGCCGAAGGGTATCATGGACAGGCTCAGCATGATAGAGCAGCGGATGCTCGCCGGAGTGCCAGCTATGGCAGCGCCGGCGGCGGACAATTCGGAGCTTATAGCCCGTATCGCCGCGGTAGAGGAAGCCGTAAAAAAAGGTATAGCGCCACAGGCAGAGGTAAGTCCGCCGGAGCCGGAGCCGGAACCGGAGGAGGAGCCGCGCGGTAAGCGGCTGTATGTTCCGATACCGAAGGACGAGCTTGATTTTGAATATCCCACCGCCCGCCTTGCGCGCGGCTGGAACAGCACCGTGGAGATCATGTCGCAGCAGAATGTGGCGTTCGTATCGCCCTTGAAAAACTGTGTTGTGACCTTTGATGCGGAGGGCTTGATAATACTCGTTCCCGAGGAAAGGTACGCATTCACGCAGCGCATGTCTGCGGCGCATATAGATGAGATACGCGACGCGTTCAGAAAGACCACCGGCACAAAGTACACGATAAAGATAGCGCGGCGCGAAGATTTTGACGAGCGCAACATAATCAATCCGTTCACGCTGCCGAAGAGTGCTTCTGGCGGCGGAGCGGACACAAAAAAGGAAAGCTCCGGACTTGCCGAGTTCGCAAAGACATTTGCGGATATCGTCAAGGATGGAGACAGGTTCATACCGAATGTTTCAGTGGCGGACGCCGGCGAGCAGACGGAAATGGATGACAGCGACGATCGCGAGGAGTTTTTAAGCGATGCGGAGCTAAGGGCACAGGAAAAAGAGATCGACTCCGAAAAGCAAGAGGAGCCGGAGGAAGATGAAGAATAAAATAAAGAAAGAGGTAAAACAAAATGGCATACAAGGGTTTTAAAGGCGCAGGAATGAATCAGAAGCAGAGCAAGATGAACAGTGTCATCCAGCAGGCTCAGAAGATGCAGGAGGAGATGGAGAAGGTCCAGGCTGAGACTGAGAAGGAAACGGTTGAGGCAGCAGCGGGCGGCGGCGTTGTAAAGGTCGTTGTAACGGGCAAGAAGGAGCTTGAATCCATCAAGATCGATCCCGAGGTAGTAGATCCCGAGGATGTTGAGACGCTTGAGGATCTCATACTTGCTGCTGTAAACGAGGGCATCAAGAAGGCTGACGACATGATGAGCGAGAAGATGGGCGCTGTTACCGGCGGTATCAGCATACCGGGTCTCTTCTGATGTATTCAGCGGTAATTGACGAGCTTATCGAAGGCTTTGAGCGGCTTCCGGGGATAGGGCATAAAAGCGCGGAGCGCATCGCGTTCTATATCCTCGAGAGCATGAGTGCCGATGATGCCGAGCGCATGGCGGGCTCGATAGTTAAGGCAAAGAACAGCGTAAGGCTGTGCGATGTCTGCCAGAACCTGACCGACACAAGCCCGTGTCCGATATGCGGCGCGCCAAAGCGTGACAGATCCGTGATCTGCGTGGTCGAGGGACCCGAGGATGTCGCGGCGATAGAGAACACACATGAATATAACGGGCTGTACCATGTCCTTCACGGCGCATTGTCGCCGATGGACGGAGTGGGGCCTGATGACATAAAGATAAACGAGCTTTTGCTCCGGCTTGCCGATGGTGAGGCGAAGGAGATCATTCTTGCAACCAATCCGACTGTTAACGGTACCGCGACGGCGGTATATATCTCAAAGCTGCTCGCACCGTTCGGTGTAAAGGTAACGCGTATAGCGCACGGTATACCGATAGGCTCAGATATCGAGTTTGCGGATAAGATAACCATAGTTAAGGCGCTGGAAAGCCGCCAAATAATGACCTGAATTTGATCTCTCAAAAGGTTTTGTGAAAGGAGTTATGCCGTAATTATGACTAATGTAAGGGATATCCAGGCCGAGATAATGCGGCTGAAAAAGGAGAACGATATATGCATCCTCGCGCATTCCTATCAGGGGCACGAGATACTTGAGGTCGCCGATTTCACGGGCGACTCATATGCTCTCAGCGTAAAGGCAAAGGGCGTGACGAATAAGAATGTGCTGATGTGCGGAGTACGGTTCATGGCGGAGACGGTAAAGATACTCTCGCCGGAGAAGCGCGTTATACTCTCGCATCCGGAGGCAGGCTGCGCGATGGCTGATATGATGGATAAGGAAATCATAAGCCAGCTCAAGCCGAAGTATGAGGACTATACGATAGTCGCATATGTAAACACCACCGCGGCATTAAAGACGATCTGTGATGTGTGCGTGACCTCATCCTCCGCGGTGCAGATAGTTAAGAATATAGATAACGACAACATCCTGTTCATACCCGATTGCAACCTCGGCGCGTATGTCGCTGCGCAGGTGCCGGAAAAGAACATAAAGCTTTTAAGCGGCGGCTGCCCGATACATGCGGCGGTGAGCACAAGGGATGTAGAAAAGGCAAAGGCGCTGCATCCGGGCGTGAAGATACTTGTTCATCCCGAATGCCGTCCGGAGATAACAGAGCTTGCCGATTTCATCGGTTCGACCTCGGAGATAATGGACTATGCGAGAACTTCAGATGATAAGGAATTCATAATCGGCACAGAGCTGAGCATAGCCGAGCATCTTCAGTATGAGTTCCCGGACAAGGCATTTTATCCGCTGTCAGTGGGGCTTGTTTGCAAGAACATGCGGCTTACGACGCTTATGGATGTGTATAACTGCGTTCGCGGCATGGGCGGCGAGGAGATAGAGCTTGACCCGGACACTATCCGCGACGCGAAGAAGTGCATAGACGAGATGATAAGGCTGAATCATGAATGATCGCGCAATAATCGCAATGAGCGGCGGAGTGGACAGCTCCGTTGCGGCATATATAATGAAGTCGCGCGGGTATGATATAATCGGCGCGACGCTCAGGCTGTTCTCAAATGAGGACGCGGGCATACGCGAAAAGAGCTGCTGCTCGCTCTCAGATGTCGAGGACGCGAAGAGCGTGGCGCGCAGGCTCGGTATAGAGCACTATACATTTAATTTCAGCGACGACTTCAAGAAGCATGTTATCGACAGGTTTATTGACGCGTATGAAAAATGCCGCACACCGAACCCGTGCATCGACTGCAACAGGTTCATAAAGTTCAAGCGGCTTTTAGAGCGCGCGTATGAACTGGACTGTGACTATGTGGTAACAGGTCACTATGCCCGCATCGAAAGGATGGGGGACAGGTATATATTGAAAAAGGGGCTTGATCATACCAAGGATCAGAGCTATGTCCTCTGGGCAATGACCCAGGAGCAGCTTATGCACACCATGCTTCCGCTCGGCGCAATGGAAAAGAGCGAGGTAAGGGAGATCGCAGAGCGCGAGGGGTTCATAAACGCAAGAAAGCGTGACAGTCAGGATATCTGCTTTGTTCCCGACGGCGATTACGGCTCGTTCATCGAGCGGTATACGGGAAAGAGCTATCCTAACGGTGAATTTGTAGATCTTGACGGCAATGTTCTGGGCGAGCACAAGGGGCTGATCCGCTATACAAGAGGTCAGCGCAAGGGGCTCGGACTTGCACTGCCTAAGCCTATGTATGTCTGCGCCATCGACGCGCCGACAAACAGGGTGATCCTGGGCGACAACTCAGATCTGTTCTCGCGTGAGTTGGACGCGGAGGATATTAACCTTATCGCGGCCGACCGGCTCGAGCAGCCTGTACGCGCCGAGGTCAGGATCCGCTACAGCCAGAGCGCGCAGAGTGCGACGGTCACACAGACGGATGAGGACAGGCTGCACATAGAGTT
>CAMNAT010000086.1 GCA_946531785.1 uncultured Oscillospiraceae bacterium | reverse complement strand
AAGTGCTGAAATTGTGTGACACCGAAAAAATGAAACATGTACGGGTATATTATGAAACATTCGCCTTTCTGAAATCGCTCGGCGAAAGTCCTGTCAGCTTCTTGAAGGTCCTTATAAAGGTCGTGCGATTGTTAAAGCCCGACTGTGTATAGATTTCTGTTATCGACATCTTTGTTTCAAGCAGCAGCCGTTTTGCATATTCTATCCTCATCGATGCCAGGTAGGAAACAAAATTCATACCGCAATGCTCCTTTATGAGCTTTGAAAGATATGAGGGCGAGATGTTGAATTGCTCCGCAAGTCCTTCAAGATATATATCCTCTGTATAATGCTCGTTGATATATGCGAGTATTTCATTGATATCCGCCTTTGTGCCGGGGGTCTCGATAACATTATCAAGCTGATCGAGCATGCTGAGCATTGTTTCGTGTATTTCAAGAGATGTGTTTGATAAAATGCTCAGCATCGTATCGAGATCATCGGCGTCTTTCTCACCGTATGAGATATTCTTTGCCTTCATTGCCTTGAAGATGACATTGAACACCTGCATATAGAATTGCGTGAGCGCGCGTCGGTTGGAAAGCACGTCGCTGTTTTTATCCATGAGCTCAAGGATGTAGCTTTTAGCCTTGCCGACATTACCCATGATGAGATTGTTATATATCGTGTTTTCGGCATTTATATCAAGTATGGTGGGAACCGCGTCATGTATTTTTTCCGAATCCGCTTCGGACACCAGATGGGCCGTATTTATTCCCGGTATTGCCGAAATGGAGTTCATCGCCTCGATGTGTGAGCGCTTCATTCCGTCCATGCCGCTGTAAATATTCCCCATGCCGATGTGGAGATTTATATACGCTCTGTCAGGCTTGAGCAGCTCATTGAAGCTGCTGAGCAGCTCGGCGATCTGATCCGTCCGGTTGTTATCCGGGAGATTGAGCAGTATATATAAGGTGTTGTTCTCGCTGGGTATCACAAATGATTGGAAGACCTCGCCAAACATTGATTGCATTATATTGTAGATACCCGTACTTATATTGTTGTAGTCCTCGTCGTTATATACCTCATGGAACTGCTCCGTCGGTCTGAGCTTTATTATGACTGAGCAGAAGTAGTCGTATTTGAAATCGACAAGCTTGTTGGCACTGGGCATGTATCCCTCCGGCGCATTCAGAATATTGATTAGGTAGCGCTCCTGCGCAAGAGGCAGAACCTTTGCGAACTCCTCTGAAATATTGCTTTTATCCCTTATAAGGTCGGTGATAGAGCTGAATATCAGATCTATTGTAGCTTTGTCCGCGGATGGAGCGGCGGATGTGTTAAGTGTTGCCGCAAGCAGCTGCCACGGGTCAAACAGCTTTTTTGATGAGAGAAAGGCTATGACAAGTGATGCCGCGAGCAGCAGAACAGAAATGATAAGAACGGTGCCATGTACCTTGAACAGATCGGAAACGGGCATTACAAATGCATAGCTGTATCCGAACGGAGAGTTTTTCTTATATGCCGATACCACATAAAAATTATGGCCGTTGGCACGGTAAAAGAAGCTGTTTGAAGCTTTTTTGTTGATCTTCTCGATGAATTCATTATCCTCGGCAAAGAATCTGTCATGCTTGGTGTCATATATGCTTTTGTCTTCGTTATTAATGAAAAGTATGCCGGAATTTTCCGTGAGCTTCTGATCAACGGAGTCCGCCATTTTCTGTATATCTATGTTTATTACGAGCAGGGTAGATCCAAGCGACTTCGAGCCTATCTTGGAGTATACAACAGGATAGATATCCTTTTGCTCATTATAAGCCTGAACAGATGTCGGAGCAAGCAGATTGACGCCCTGTATCGGCGCAGAGTAGCTTTCCCAGAATTCAACAGGATATTTCTCATATTTATATGCGGTGCTGAAATATTCATGAATCGGGAGGATCCTGTCGTTTGCATAAACAAATCCGTTGTCGTAGCGCTTGACGATCGAAACACTGTCTATGAACTTATGTGATTCGCTGAGCAGTCTTACCTGGTTCTTCAGACGGATGTCATCTATTGCAACAGGCTCCTTTGTATATAGATATTCCATAAAATTCTCGTTGCCTGAAAGCGAGTACGCAAAGGATGTTATATTCTGCAGCAAAGCCATGTTTTCGTCATGCAGGGTTTCCAGTTTATATGAATAGTTTTGCGTCAGAAGATTCTTGTAGCTGATGTGGTTGAACACAAAGGCGATACATTCCGAAATGATAAGCACAAATACCGGTATCAGCACAAAAAGGTATATATTTACAAATGAGTTTCTTTTAAGAAGGTTTTTCATACGATGTTTCATATTTTTCCTCCTGCACGGTTGCATAACATGATAGTGTTACACAAATATGTTTTCTTAGTTTAAATTATATCACGCATTTCATACTTAGTCAAGAACAGGCTGAAGCAATGCAGAATATGCTACACATTCAAAAATTGTAACACAATATGTCGAAAAAGTGTAACAAGAGGCAATCATTGCCGGTTGAAAGCGGTATTCTGAGCGGGTATAATGGAATCAGACAAAAGATAAAACGGCATCGGAGGTGGATATGATGAAAGTTATAAAAATCAGAAGTATTATGATACCGGTCATGATTGCGGCTATCCTTTCCGGATGTGCGGCATCAAATGGAGAACGCGTGTCAATATCTGTAAGTACGTGGGTAGACACAAAGGATGATCTTGAGATAAAGGATCCGAGTTATTTTTATGAAAAATACGGAACGGATAAATATGATATAGAGATCAATGACTGGCAGTATGATGTTGAGGCGTTTATGATGAAGGCTGCCATAGGTCAGCTGCCCACCATATATGAAGCATATTTTACCGATATAGAAAGGATCAAGAATTCCGGGTATGGTACGGACATAACTGAGTATTTTACAAAGAATGGATATGACGAACTTCTGAATAATAAGATAAGAGATCTGATCTCAAAGGACGGAAGGATCTATGCGGTACCGTCAAAGGCGTATGTGCTGGGTATGATATTTAACGCCGAGCTGTTCAGAAAAGCCGGGCTTCAGCGCGCTGACGGCAGCTATGAGTTCCCAAAGACCTTAGACGAGGTAGTCGGGATCGCAAAACGTATCAAGGATGCAACCGGAGTTGACGGGTTTCTCATACCCGCAGACGGCAATACCGGCGGATGGATATTTACCAATATAGCATGGGAGTTTGGTGTAAAGTTCATTGAAAAGGATGAAGCAGGAAAGTGGAAAGCTTCATTTGACACTCCGGAATGTGCGGAGGCGTTACAGTGGATAAAGGATCTTAAGTGGGAGCACGATATACTTCCCGCAAATCCCTTTACAAATCAGAAGCAGTCGCTGGCTCTGCTTTCGGCAGGACAGTGCGCGATGCTCATTGATGACCCGTTCGGCAGCATAAATGATATGATAGCCGACTACGGGATAAAAAAGGAAAATATCGGAGCATTTGCGATGCCGGCAGGTAAGGCGGGAAATGTCGCGCTCATGGGCGGCAACATCCAGAGCATAAACAATTCCGCAACCGACGAGCAGCTCGATGCGGCATTCCGTTTTATGGAGGAGACTGTGCTTCCTAAACGCGAGCTTGACGATAAACTCAAGGCGCATATTGAGCAGAATTTTATAAATAAAGTAGAAAACAATCAGTTTGTCGGGATAAAGACAGCAGATATCTGGCAGGGCGCGGCGGAAACCGAATTCCGCAGAGAGCTGACAGAAAAATATGCGAATGTCGATAAAGAGCTTTATGAGGATTATAACCGGAGCTTAAAGTCAGACGATATTGAAATAAGGCTTGAGGAGCCTGTATGCTGTCAGGATCTGTATCGGATACTGACGGGATGTATAGAGAAGGTGTTAAACGACAGGAACGCCGATCCTGCGGCGCTGATACATGCGGCATCGCTGGAGTTCCAGAGTGAATACCTCGACAAGATCAATTAATGTTAATTACCATGAGGAGCATGGTATAAAATATAATAAACCAAAGGAGGACATATTTTATGAAAAAAATGATCAGTCTCGCTTCGGCGGCAGCTATCGCACTCGGTGTTTGTGCGGGCTGCGGCTCGGGAGCGGGCAACAGCAACGGAAAGACAAAGCTCACGGTGGGTGAGTGGCCGGCAGAGCAGGGGGCTGAGTTGACCAACAAGACGAACCAGAAGTTGGGCTTTGAGCAGCAGAACCCGGATATCACGATCGAGGGCGACACATGGATCTTCGATGTGCAGACCTTCTATCCGAAGGCAGTAGCGGGAACTCTTCCTAATCTTTATAAGGCTCACTATACCGAGGCTGATAAGATCATGAAGGGCGGCTATTCAAAGGATCTTACCGAGATCGCAAAGAAAAAGGGTTATTTTGATAATATCAACCCGATAATCCTTGATACGATCTCAAAGGGCGGAAAAATGTACGCCATCCCGGAGGTAGCATATGTGCTCGGACTTGCGTGCAATGTGGAAATGTTTGAGAAGGCGGGTCTTATGAATGCGGACGGAACTCCGATGCAGCCCAAGACCTGGGACGAGGTAGCCGACTTCGCGGTAAAGATCAAGGCGGCTACGGGAAAGCCCGGCATGGCGGTGCCGACAGCGAGCAATGTAGGCGGCTGGCTGTTCACTCCGATCGCATGGTCATACGGAGTTGACTTCATGGAGGAGCAGCCCGACGGAAAATGGAAGGCTACATTTGACACTCCCGAAGCAGTCGCGGCGCTCCAGTACATAAAGGATCTCAAGTGGAAGTATGATGTTCTTCCGTCAAATACCCTTATCAACTATGAAGAGTATTTCAAGACCTTCGGAACGGAGCAGGTGGGTATAGTTATTTCCGCAGGCGATATTCCGAGAAACATCCACAAGTATGAGTTTGATAACAACAAGCTCGGCATGCTCGCGATCCCGGCAGGGCCGAAAAGGCATGTAACGCTTCTTGGCGGCTCGATGTTCTGCATCGCTAACAATGCGTCCGATGCTCAGGTAGAGGCGGCGCTGAAGTGGCTCGACTTCACCGGCAAGACCTATCTGCTCACAGATGATGCCAAGAAGGCAAAGGATGCAGACCTTGCTCAGCAGATAGAAGAGGGCAGACATATCGGTATCAAGTCCATGCAGGTATGGAAGAGCGATTCGGAGGTAGTTAAGTATGAGCACAAGCTCATCGATGACAATGCAAATGCCGATCCGAACCATGTAAAGCTTTATAATGAAGCTGTGAACGATCCGAGCATAGAGATACAGCCGGAGGAGCCGGTTTGTGCACAGGATCTGTACGCGCTGCTTGACGGCTGCATACAGGAGGTATTGACAAACAAGGATGCCGATCCTGCGAAGCTGATCGCTCAGGCAAACGAGAGCTTCCAGAAGAATTATCTGGACAAGCAGAATTGACGGAAATAGCAGGCAGGGGGATCCGCTCCCTCTGCCGAAAAGTGCCACAAGGAGGATATAATGAATAAGCGACGCGGAAAAATAACAAGCTTTTTCAAAAAGAACGCCGGCGGCTGGGCGTTGATGCTGCCGATGGTCGTGGTTTTATATTTTATGATATGGAGACCGCAGGTAGAGGGCTTTATATGGTCGTTGTTCAAAATGAACGCATATACCCCGGTCGAGTTCGCAGGCTTGCAAAACTATGTAGAGGTGGTTACCGAGCCGCAGTTTCTGACGGTTTTGTGGAACACCGTACAGTATGTTCTGTGGTCGCTGGTCGTAGGATTTTTACCGCCGCTGTTTATCGCGATGATGATAAACGAAATGGTGCATTTCAGGAATGGCTTCAAGATAACGATCTATCTGCCTACCATCATACCGGCTATCGTCGGATATCTGATATGGTATTTCATATACTACCCCGATGGCGCGGGCCTGCTGAATATGCTTCTTGCAAAGGTGGGCCTGGGACCGTTTCAGTGGCTCAATGACGGTAAATTTACTATACTGTTCATAACCATTTCAATGACCTGGAAAGATCTCGGCGGTGCCATGCTGCTGTATTATGCGGCGCTGCAGGGGATAGATCCCTCGCTCTATGAGGCGGCGATACTTGACGGCGCGTCGGTAATGCAGAGGATACGCTATGTCACCTTCCCAAGGCTTTCGGGAATAATGCTGCTGTGCTTCATAAGGCAGATAATAGCGGTGTTCCAGGTAATGGAGCAGCCGATGGCAATGACGAGCGGCGGGCCGAACGGCGCGTCAACCTCTCTTGGCTATCAGCTCTATCAATACGGATTTGTTACCGGCAGAACGGGACAGGCGCTTGCGCTCGGCGGTGTTATGTTCGGGATACTGATCATATTCACCTGCTTCTATTTTGTTCTTAATAAGAAGGTAGAGGACAACACCTGATTGGAGGATATAAAATGAAAAGGTTTCATACTAAGGAAACAAGTATTCTTGCGGCGACCGATCTTAAGTCGCTGAGATATAAGATCCTGTATTGGGTCTTGTTCGGGATACTGGTATTGATCGCTCTTTGCAGCGTTATCCCGACGATATGGGCAGTCCTCTTCGGCTTCAAGGGCTCGCAGGAGATATATGCGGTGCCGACGACCTTCTTCCCGAAGCAGTTCAGCCTCATCAGCATATACGACGCATGGCAGGCTCTGCAGTTCGGACCGAATATAATATCGACTCTGATCGTATCGCTCGGCAATGTGGCATTTACGCTCGTGATCTGCGGTCTGGGCGGATATGTGCTGTCAAGACTGAAGCCCAAGGGCGCAAAGACTATATTTGTCATCGTTGTCTGGACAATGATGATGCCGAGCCATGTAAGAATGGTGCCGCTGTTTATGGAGTTCATCGATTTTCCGGTGATCCATGTCAACATGATGAATTCATATCTGCCGCTGTGGCTCATGGCGGCGGCGAACTCATTTAACATTATGCTGTTCAAGAATCATTTTGATTCTGTTTCTATGGCGCTTGTCGAGGCGGCAAGGCTGGACGGCTGCAACAACATCAGGATCTTTTCAAGCATCATGGTGCCGCTCAGCGTTCCGATCATCGCATTTGTGGCGATAACCTGCATAAACGGCGCGTGGAGCGAATTCTTCTGGCCGTATCTGGTGCTTAACGATGTAAAGCTGCAGACGCTGCCGGTAAGGATATTCCTATTGAAGAGCAAGCCGCAGATCAAGATGAATACATACATGATGGGACTCACCTTTGCGTGCGTTCCGCCGGCGGTGCTTTTCGCGATCTTCCAGAAGAAGATAATGGGCGGAATAAATATAGGCGGAGTCAAGGGCTGATGTGTATAAAGGCGGCAGATGTGCGCGGACTTTGCGGACCACGCGGCTGTGCCGCACTGTATATAAAAAACATTGTCGTATAACCTCTTAAGGGAGTTGAACGACCGGGAATTATGAAGGAGATGATGTGTGGAATCGGGAGATTTTAATTCTATAATAATCTTTTATAATAAAAACATGTTTATATTTTGAAAGGAGACAGAAATATGAAGACACAAACAAAAAAGATCTTGTCAGCATTTGCCGCGCTGACAATGACAGCCGGGCTGATGGTTCCGGTAGTACAGGCAGATGGCGCAGGTGAGTTTACAGCGTATGACAATTTTGCAAACCTTGACTTTGAAAATGACGGATATGACATTTGGGATCCGGGCAGCAAGATCACAGTTATAACCGATGGCACAGGAAACAAAGCACCGCAGAG
>CAMNAT010000085.1 GCA_946531785.1 uncultured Oscillospiraceae bacterium | reverse complement strand
GTAGGGTCGCATACAAGCATCGGCCGTATGCCTGTTGCATTCTCACACATATTCTGCGCGGAAACATCTCTTGCTGATAGTGCGGTAAAGCCCTTCATCGCTTCGCGTACCTCGACCGGGATATTTTTGCCCGTTGATTTGCCCACACTGGGCGCATAAGCTACTATGCTTTTCGCTTTCAAGCCCTTGCTGAATTTTATAAGCGAATAGCTCTTGTTGTCAAGATAGTTCCAGACCTCATCGCTGCCTATAACTATACAGTCCATACCGAGAGCGTTTATCTGCTCGGCGTTATATACAGCCTTCGTCATGTTATAATATTTTTTTCTGGTATTTCTGAATATAGCCGGCTGCGTGATCTTATTAAGCCATGATATAGGTGTCTCACTTCCCGGATAGAACCGGAAAAAGCCGCCGATATTTATTATATTCTGCTTTGGGATTATGTAGTTTATCATGTATACCTCATCGTGAGGGAACAGCGCCTTGATCTTCTCCTGCAAAGCCCAGCCTTGAAGGAACGCGCCGTAGTTATTTATACAATGATGTGTTATAATACCTATTTTCATATCACTCACCACCCGCTTTTTTATATAAGTCTATATACAAGCCCTGCATACGCAAAGCTTCGGTTTTTATGTCATATCCCGCTTTTTTTAAGTCGTTATAGCGGCTTCCTCTGTTTCTTGCCTTGAATTTCAATATTTCGCCTGCCCATGTAGCGGCGTCGTCATCAAGTCCCAGGAAACGGACATTATCGGTTACCTTCACCTCAGGTGTTATCGTATCCGTGAATACACATGGCAGATCTGCCGCCTGTGCCTCGACTCCGACGACCGGAAGTCCTTCATACCATGATGTAAGCACGAACACATCGAATACGCTATACCATTCATCAACATTCGTCTGCATACCTGTGAATGTGACCGCATCGGTGATGCCAAGATCTGCGACCTGCTTTTTCAGCTTTTCTTCAAGCTCGCCGGTGCCGATCATCATCAGCTGTGAGTCGGGGTAGGATTTGTGCAGATTTGCAAATACCTCCATGAGCTTTTTCTGATTTTTCTGCCATGTCAGTCTGCCGACATGACCGACAACGAATTTATCTCCCAATCCGTACTGCTCGCGAATGCGTCTGCGCGCAGTCTCGTTAAACTCAAATTTATCAACATCTATCGCATTATGTATGAGCTGATTGCTTTTATTCCAGCGCTTTTTTGTAAAATAGAACTCGCCGGCGGCGTTTGAGCAGCCCCAATAATCGGTCGCAACATGCTTTATCATCGGCTTCATGCACATCTTGATCCCGTTTTTGAAATCGAACGGGATAGAGGTAGCATGTGCATGAGCTATACGCACGGGTATGTGGTTTTTCTGTGCGGATCTGAGCGCATAAAGCATCAGTGAGCCGTTGTGGGTGTGTATTATCCTGTATTCCGGATTCTTTTTGAACAGGTCTGTCATGTAGCTGACATATTTTCCGTAGCTCTTGTAGCCGGGCGTCACAAATATCCTGCCGCCCATGCTTTTTATCTCCTCGTCATAATCTCCGGGCTTTGGTTTGTTAGCAAGAAAATCGAATTGTACAAGCTCATGATCCATGTTACGGTAAAAATTCATGAGCATGGTCTCGATCCCGGCACGATCCATGTTGCTTACGGATTGTAAAACTCTTATCATTACTCTTCACCTATTTCCGAATACTCATTCAGCCAGCCTTCTTTTCGCTGCTGTACAGCCTTTTCGCGTTTTGCGCGAAGCTTTCTTTCAAACTTGGACATTTCGTCTATATCCTTGATCTTGAGCGGCATTTCCTTGATCGGATCAAAGAAAAATGCCAGCGGTATTATTCTTATCGACATGCTGGACCAATAGTAAAACATATTATTGTCGGTCAGATACGAGACCAGCATGTACAGATTGATGGTCATGAAGCAAACAGCGGTTTTCTGCCCGCATCGGGTAATGAACCAATGTGTCTGGTATACATAGTATCCCATGATCCACAGGAAAAAGCCCCAGAAGCCCAGCTCCACATACATTTTCAAAATATCATTATGCACTGCCGTGATGTTGACGACCTGATCCTTTGTGCCCTTCATGCTTCGCAAAAGCTCAACGCAAAACTCGTAGCCCTTGCCGCGGTATGAAGGGGATAGGGTATAGAAGTTCGAGATGAAGTCATATATCTTTTCCCGTCCCATAAGCTCAATATCATGTTCTTCAAGAAATGCGGTAAAGGCACCTGAATGTATGATACTGAGATAGTAATAGCAAAAGGCAACAACACACAAGGATGTTATCGTGACCCATCGTGCCTGGCTTTTAGGGCTCAGCCATGCACTGAATGCCGCATATACCATTGCAAGGAGCATGCCCATAAATGCTATTCGCTTCAGACCTGCCATGAACAGGAACAGCGCCAGCCCGGCATATATGAAACGGCGTTTTTCTCCGTGGCAGTAGAACAGGTAATATATTACATATACGCCCATTACAAAGGTGATATCGTGTATCTCTATCGCCCTTATGAACTTTGAGTTTTCAACTACATCGCTTGCTCCGAAGGAGGTGAGATTTTTTATCATATCACTTATGGCACCGCCGATACCGGTAGTTACCGCGCCGAGCAGGATGATCATCAGATTGCCTGCTGCCAGCCCCAGAAAAGTATATGTTGCCGCCTTTTCCTCAAACATATATCCGGCGGCTATGACCACCAGGATGTTAAGAAACTGGAACGAAAGCTTGGATGAGCCCTTTATTATGTAGCTGATAGTCTGGAAATCAAGTATCCATAGTATTACCGACCAGAGAATTATACCCACGATCACCGATACGTACATCACAAAAAAGTGAAATATCGTCTTAACATTCTTGAAATTTCCTGTCCACAGCACATATATGAACGCAACGCCGACTGCGCCGGCAGAAACAATTTTCGGCAAACCGCCCAAAGCGTCATTTAGTACCTTCCAGTCACCCATTGCAGCACAAAAAATGAAAAATATGTACAGCCCGACATATAGCTTTGAGTTCTTCGTGTATATTATTTCCATATATCCCATTCCTTGCGCGAGCTTATTATATATCTATAATATTATACAATAAACGCGAGAGATAGTCAAGTGTTTTTCACGACTTTTCATGGCTTTGAAGCAATTAATTCTGCTTTTTTATAGCTATAATGATATGGCATCAATGCTTGACAATATCAGGGTTTTGTAATATAATTAATATAGAATAGATGACTGCGGAGGTATATTTATGTATAAGTTTAAAAGGGTATTTGAATATGCCCGTATTTTCTTCATCCTTATAGCGGCGGAGATAGTATCATTCTTTGTAAGATCGCGCCCTGAATATAAGGATCTGTGGATAGTGTCAGAGCGCGGTCTGGACGCCAGGGATAACGGATATCACTTTTTTAAATATATAACCAAAGAGCATCCGGAGATCAATTCTGTCTATATCATTTCAGACTCATCTCCGGATCGCGCTAAGGTCGCGGCGTTAGGCCAGGTGATAACTTACCGCAGCTTCCGTCATTACCTCAGTTATCTTCTTGCAAAGGTACGCGTAAGCACACATATTGACGGCTATGCTCCGGATATCCTGTTCTTCAACAAGAAAAAGTTCGGGAAATATGTGCCGAACAGATCAAAGAATATTTTTCTGCAGCATGGCATAATAAAGGATGATATCAGCTTCTGCCATGAGGACAACACAAATATCGATATGTTTGTATGCTCGGCGGTACCGGAGTTTGAGTATGTGGAAGCAAACTACGGATATAAAAAGGGCATAATAAAGCTTACGGGTCTTTGCAGATACGATAATAATAGAAAGAACGATAAGCCGACACGCAAATTACTTTTTATGCCGACATGGCGTTCCTCAATGCGCAGCTGCAGCCGTAACAGCTTCCGTTCAAGCGATTATTTCAAAAGATATAACAGTCTTTTAAACAGCAAAGAGCTTGCTGCGCTGCTTGATGAATATGACTATGAGCTTGTATTCTATCCGCATTACGAAGCGCAGAGGTTTATAGACTGCTTCGGAACGGATAACCCGAGAGTAAAAATAGCGGATTTTCAGCATAATGATGTGCAGGAGCTGCTTATAAACAGCGATATACTGCTTACCGATTATTCAAGCGTATATTTTGATTACGGATATATGCGAAAGCCCGTAGTGCATTATCAGTTCGATGAAAAGGAGTTCCGCGCTCAGCAGTACGGACAAGGGTATTTTGAGTATAAACGCGACGGCTTCGGCAAGGTGGTCGAGACCGAGACCGACGCAATAGCCGAGCTTAGGCATATACTCGAGAACGGGCTTGTGCCGGATGAAAAATATCTCAAAAGGATGAACGCCTTCTATAAGTTTAACGATAAAAATAATTGCAAACGCAACTTTGAAGAGATAGAAAAGCTTTTGTGACCTAAAAACTCACCCTATTTGAAGGGTGAGTTTTTAGCATCATAATGTTTTGTACAGCTCAAGCGTCTGATCTGTAATGTTGTCCCAATCATATTTTTCAAGAAGTCCGGCGCGCTTTTCCCTGATGGATTCAGCGGTCTCATTCTCCTTGAAGTCGCAGTCACGCAGCTCCTCGCAGTCGATGCAATTCTGCAGAAGCTGCCGAAGGGACTCGCTGTTGCTGTGCTCGAAGGAGTTACCGTAGCCGTCAAGACAGTCCACATTCTCAGGGATATCACTTACAATGACCTTCGTGTCATATCCAACTGCTTCAAGCAGACTCAGAGGCATGCCCTCTATATCGCTCGGCAGAACATAGACAAAGCAGTTTGAGAACAGCTCTGCAAGCGTCTGTCCGCTTACGAAGCCTGTAAAGATTATGTTATCACAGCCCTTTGCCTGTTCCTTTACCGATGCTATATATTCCGTTTCCGGCTCGGTCCCGCCGGCGATGATGAGCTTTTTATCCGTTTTCAGCTTTTTATACGCGTCAATGAGATAGTGAAGTCCTTTTTCCGGGGTCAGCCTTGCAAGGAAAAGTATATAATCGTTACCGTTCAGCCCGTATTTGCTTTTTATTATATCCGGCGCAACAGGGTCTACCTTATATATCCCGTTCGGGATCAGAACAGTATCGCGGTCGTATGTATCCTTGAAATATTTCTGCACGTTTTTTGACAGAACAATTACCTTGTCGGCGTGCTTTGCTGCCATTTTCTCTCCGAATTTGATATATTTGGTAGCAAATCCGCCCCATTTGCTTCTCTGCCAGTCGAGACCGTGTATGGTCGCAACTGTTTTCTTGCCGAACAGCCTCGCGATCGGAAGCATAGCGCAGGGGCCTTCCGCGTGGTAATGCACAACATCATATTTTGTAAATAAGCATCTTACTGTGGCAAAAAACGAAGATAGCATGGCGTGAAGCGCCGGCACGTTGAATGTGGGGATCTCAATTATCCGTACACCCTTATAGTCCTTCAGCTTTTCCTCCCCACTGTGTCGGTTATATGCGTCTACCTCGTGACCGAGGTTTACCATACGGGTCGAAAGCTCCTCAACGACGACCTCGATCCCGCCGCTTCTGGTAGGGATCCGTTTATGTCCTATCATTGCGATCTTCATGGTGGTATCTCCTTACTTCTAATAAACTTTTTTGTGATATTATACTGTATATCATTATAGCATAGTATCGTGTCTAATTCAAGTGAATTTATCAAAAAGACTTGAACTTATCGGCGGTTTATGTTATATTTAGTTTAAGAGGTGCTCCTTGCCGGCAGGTGAGGACTTTGTTCGGAATAAAGTACATAAAAAGAGGAACCAAAATGAAAGATCATATCAGGATTGAAGATCCAAAACAATGCTGTGGCTGCGGTGCATGTGTAAACATATGCCCATGCGGCGCGATCATGATGAAAGAGGACGAGATGGGCTTTATCTTCCCGTCTGTTGATGAGGAGAAGTGCGTAAACTGCGGACTGTGCATTTCGGTATGCACATTTACAGATAAGGGCTCAGGCGCAAACGGCGATCCGGAGGTATATGCCGCTGTAACGAAGAATACAGGTGTGCTGATGGAATCATCCTCGGGCGGCTTATTTACAGAGCTTGCCGAGGCGGTACTCGATAAAGGCGGAGCTGTTTTCGGCGCTGCATGGGGAGAGAATATGTCGCTCTGTCATATCGCAGTCGAAAACAAAAAAGATCTCGCAAGGCTGCGCGGCTCAAAATACGTGCAAAGCTCAACTGATAGTACATTCAAACGCGCAAAGGAAATGCTCGATAGCGGAAGATATGTCTGCTACAGCGGTACTCCGTGCCAGATCTCGGGTTTTAAAGCATTTCTTAAAAAGGACTACGAGAAGCTTCTCACTGTTGACATCATATGTCATGGTGTGCCAAGCATGAAAATGTTGAAGGATGACCTGGGCTATGTAGCGGGAAAGAAAAAAATGAATATCCGTGATGTAAAATTCAGGGATAAGACATACGGTTGGGGAGTGCTGGGATCAATAAGCGGCGACGGCGCAAAGATAAAGTATCATTCCGGTACATCGCCGTACTATTTCTATTTCCTTAACGGCGAGATCTATCGCGAGAGCTGCTATAACTGCCGGTATCCGTCAGAGGGACGCCAGGGCGATATAACGCTCGGTGACTACTGGGGAATTCGCGAGGAGCTCACTTCAAAAATGGGCGAGGTGGATGTTGACAAGGGAGTATCCTGTGTACTTGTGAATAATGAAAAGGGCAGACAATGGATGAAGCTCATAGAAAGCAGACTGCTCATTGCACAGTCCGACAGGAAAAGCGCCGAGAAGCGGAACAAGCAGCTTACTGCGGCAAGTGTGCCGATGAGAGAGCATACCGCGCTGTCTGATATGTACAAAGAAAAAGGCTATGACGCGTTTCTGTACTGGTATAAAAAGCACTATAAGGAGCATATCGCAGGGGCCATAAAGCGTATGATCCCAGGAAAAATCAAGAGAAAGCTGATGCAGACATATAATGATATAAGATCCAGATAAAACAAAACGAGGCAGTGTATACACCGCCTCGTTGTTGTTTTAGTCATCATTTGGCTCCGGCACCCGTAAACTGATCCTTTACCGTCTTTGCGATAAGCTTTATGTCGAACCAGATATCCATCTTCCTTATGTATTCCATGTCGAGGCGTATGACCTCCTCAAAGTCGGTTATATCGCTTCTTCCGCTGGTCTGCCACATTCCGGTTATACCCGGTCTTATCGCCATACGCGCTCTGTGAGAGGAGCCGTATTTTTCCCACTCGTCAAGGGTAGGCGGCCGCGTTCCTACGAGAGACATATCGCCTGTGAGCACCTGGAAGAACTGCGGGAATTCGTCTATCGAGAATTTACGGATAAACCAGCCTATGCCCTTCCGCTTTCCATCCGGACCGCTCCCGAGGATCCTCGGGTCGTTATCCATCTTGAACATCATTCCGTCGGATATCGTATTATGCTTCATAAGCTCAGCCTTGCGCGCCTCAGCATCCTTATACATTGAGCGGAACTTGACCATCTTGAACACTCTGCCGCCCTTGCCTATACGCGGTTGCGTGAAGAATATCGGCCCCGGATCGGTGATAAAGATCAGCGGACCTATAAATATGGTAAGGATTATCGTTATCAACGAGCCGACCAGACCGCCTATTATATCCATTGCACGCTTTGCAAAGAAGCTGGTGGACTGCATGATCCTTACGCTCTCCGTAAGACAGGTATAACCCGCAAAGGTCTCTACCATCTTGTT